>NZ_CANQLZ010000072.1 GCF_947624825.1 uncultured Acinetobacter sp. | reverse complement strand
ACCCACAATACTGGCACGCTATCACGTAAACGACCGCCTAACAGCTCAGACAGCGGTAAACCTAAACGCTGGGCTTGAATATCCAGCAGTGCCGTTTGAATGGCACATTTGGCAAAACGGTTACCATTGATATGCTTTTTTAACACTTGCATGATTTGTGCAAGGTTATGTCCCTGAAGGGATCTCAAAAGTGGGGCAAAATAGGTTTCAATATTGGTTTTAATGCTTTCAGGGCTTTCTTCTCCATAGCCTAAACCACCAATGGTCGTGGCTTCGCCCCAACCGATAAAACCGTCATCGCTGGTGATTTTAACCAACACCAAAGTTTGGGTTTGCATGGTCGCAACCGCCATCTTGTGTGGGCGAATGGTTGGAATTTCAACCAAAATGGTTTCAATTTTTTTATACATGATCTATTCCGGCTGCACTTGCGTTTCGCTGTTCTTGCATATACCTTAAAAGAATAAAATTAGGCTGTCGAAGACTGTTTTTGCATTTTTTTATACTAAAAAGGTATTTTATAGGGAGCAGAACGCATGGAATTGCGTCATTTACGTTATTTTGTTGCTGTCGCAGAAAGTAGAAGTTTCACCCAAGCCGCTGAGCGTTTATTTATCGCTCAACCCCCGTTAAGTCGCCAAATACAACAGCTTGAGGCGGAACTGGGTGTGCAACTTTTTGAACGTAGTAGCCGCCCTTTACAACTCACAGAAGCTGGACAATTCTTCTATCAGCATGCACTTAAACTTTTGTCGAATGCTGAAGAAATTAAATGTATGACGGCACGTATTGGTATAGTTGAACGCAGCATTAAAATTGGTTTTGTAGCTTCATTGCTTTATGGTTTGTTGTCTAAAATTATTTATGTCTTTCGTCAACAACAGCCCAATCTTAAAGTTGAGTTGATTGAAATGTCGACCTTTGAGCAAATCCAAGCCTTAAAACAAGGCAAAATAGACGTGGGATTTGGACGGCTACGTATCTCTGATCCACATATTAAACGGATTTTATTGCGTGAAGAGCCTTTAGTCTTGGCAGTCCATCAAAGTCATGTTTTAGCGCAAAAGCAGTGTGTTACTTTCGCACAGCTTGAACAAGAACAGCTATTTTTGTACCCAAAGAGTCAAGAAGCAAATTTTGCCACTCAAGTACGAAGTATTTTTGCTGAACATGGTTTAACTCCAAAAAATCTCAAAGTGGTCAGGGAAATTCAACTGGCGCTAGGTTTAGTCGCAGCAGCAGAAGGTATGTGTATCGTGCCTGAAAGCGCTAAATCAATTCAATTGGCGCATGTCAAATATATCCCCATTATTGACCACGATGCGACCAGCCCTGTGTTTATGGCGATTCGTCATTTAGACACGGCTGATGATTTACGCGCCTTATTTGATTGCATCTATCAAGTTTATGATCTCGAAGCGATTGAATATGAACGCGCCGTACTTTAAATCTGAAGTTGTAGCACATTAAAAAACCCAACCTTTAAAGTATATAAGCATGCTTAAACGGTTTTGGACAAAGCCATTTAGATCACGCATTGTGCATGTCAAAGTGATCTTCACAAGGAGGAGGTGAAGCATGTCAACACAGATTGAAATCCAACAGGTGGTGGATGAGGCGAAGTTCCGTCCATTTCATTGGAGTGTCTTATTATGGTGTTTAATCATTATTATTTTTGATGGCTATGATTTAGTGATTTATGGCGTAGTCCTGCCTTTATTAATGCAAGAATGGGGTTTGACCACGGTACAAGCAGGTTTGCTTGCCAGTAGTGCCTTATTTGGAATGATGTTTGGTGCCATGTGTTTTGGCACTTTATCAGATAAATTAGGTCGTAAAAAAACCATTATTATGTGTGTCACTATTTTTAGTGGTTTCACTTTCTTAGGTGCTTTTGCTGAAAATCCAACCCAATTTGCCGTGTTGCGCTTTTTAGCCGGTTTAGGGATTGGCGGCGTGATGCCAAATGTCGTTGCGCTGATGACCGAGTATGCACCTAAACGTATCCGAAGTACCTTAGTGGCCGTCATGTTTAGTGGTTATGCCATTGGTGGTATGAGCTCTGCACTGTTAGGCGCGTGGTTAGTAGGCGATTATGGTTGGAAAATCATGTTTTATATTGCAGGAATTCCATGTTTATTTTTACCAATTCTATGCAAGTATTTACCTGAATCCTTAATGTTTTTAACGCAAAAAAACAAGAATACAGAAGTGGCTAAAATTGTCACTAAGATTGCGCCAGAGCGTAAAATTACCCCACAGACCCAATTTACTCTGCCTGAAGTGAACGCCGTGGATCAAGCACCACTCAAAGCTTTGTTCCAACAAGGACGCAGTACAAGTACATTTATGTTTTGGTTAGCATTTTTTATGTGCTTATTAATGGTGTATGCTTTGGGAAGTTGGTTACCAAAACTGATGCTTCAAGCGGGTTATTCACTTGGGGCAAGTATGATGTTCTTATTTGCACTCAATATTGGAGGCATGTTAGGCGCCATTGGTGGTGGTGTCTTAGCAGATCGTTTTCATATCAAAAAAGTACTCACTACTTTATTTGTGGTAGGTGCTTTGGCATTGATTTTACTTGGTTTTAACAGTCCACAAATTGTGTTGTATAGCTTAATTGCCATCGCCGGTGCTGCAACCATTGGCTCACAGATTTTATTGTATACTTTCGTGGCACAGTTTTATCCAGCCAGTGTACGTTCAACAGGGATGGGATGGGCGTCGGGTATTGGCCGTATTGGTGCGATCGTAGGTCCTGTGTTAACCGGTGCATTACTGACCTTTGAGTTGCCACATCAAATGAATTTCTTAGCTATTGCAATTCCGGGTGTAATTGCTGCATGTGCAATTTTTATGGTGAATTTACGTATGTCAGTTGACGCAAAGTCAACTGCTGCAAGCTTAGATCAATTCAAGCTTGATTCACACACTTAAAGCCACTTATACAAAAAGCGTAGCTATTGAACTGCGCTTTTTATTCAATGCTATAAAAAAATTGAAATAACCCCTTGTATGTTTAATTTAGTGGTGTATAATGAGGGACACTAAAATAATAATACTGTTGTTATCGCAAATCTTTTCATCTCGTTGTTCCCTTCGTTTTATCAGATTTTTTCGTTACAAAGTTTATTGTCTTAGGCGTTATGGCACAAGCCATATAAAGTTTTTAAAGTATAGGAAAAATCTATGTCAAACGTAGTAACTGGCACAGTTAAATGGTTCAACGAAACTAAAGGTTTCGGTTTTATTGCAGCAGATTCTGGCGAAGACGTGTTTGCACACTACAGCCAAATTCAAGTAAAAGGCTTCAAAGTATTGCAAGAAGGCCAACGCGTTCAATTCGAAATCGTTGCTGGTCCTAAAGGCTCTCAAGCTAACGCGATTAGCCCACTTTAATTTTCATTAGAAAATAAAGTTGAAAAAACCCATGCACTGCATGGGTTTTTTATTGTCTAAAATTTGCTTTATCATCAAAGACAAATGACAGTGAAATACTATACCTTTCATATTTTGTGTAAGAAATGACAAAATTGGGCTGATTTTTTAAGCAATCTGTAAGTTTATTTAATTTTTACAGCATAAACATGTAATCTTGATTGAAATTGTCGGAATTAAATTGAATAATACCCATACTCCAACATGATCTATTTAACACCCCTGTTACTTTGTTACTCGATCATGTTGGAGCTTTTTATTTGGCAGTTTTAGGTTGATCATTCATATTGTGAGTTCAAGTATGAAACGTCATAAAATAGGATTAGCTGTTGAGCTCACTGCCCAGTGGAGTGTTGAACAAGATTGCTATTTGATTGAACATGCCACTCAAACTATTGCTCAATTACAACAAGTGCTTCCATTTGATGAAGAGCAAATTAATGCGCGCAAACAGGTCTTAGGTTTAATCAAAAGGCAACGTGCATTACAACGTTTGCGTTAAACAAATTTATCAAATTCTTCATTTATGTAAGGTAACTGTTTAAATCTATTGTACTGAAAATGAACTCAAAGATTGTTCATCAATTACAGATTGGCAATTTACTACTCCTATGTTAAATAGCATTCAGAATTACAACAAGATCGATCTTGATAAGATGGTCGCTTAAATTTCACATATAATTCACCCTGTGCTGCTGTATATTAAAACTAACTCACGCGCATATGATGGACAAGACATGCTAAAAAAAATTGTAACAATTACAGCACTTTGTATTCCTACGCTTGCTTTTGCAGAACAACAGCCACAACGTCCTGCGCAAATGGGCAAACCACAAGGCTTAAGTGTGGGTTTGGGTGCTGTCGGCAGTAGCGGTATCTATATTGGCGAGAAAACTGAAATTATTCCTGTTCCTGTAATCGCTTATGAAAGCGAGCGTTTTTTTATACGTGGATTATCAGCAGGCGCTGCGTTGTATGGCGACCGTGTTTTTAGTGTCAATGCGATTGCTAATGTCAATATGATGAATTTAGATGTGGGTGAGTTAAGTACACGTCAACTTGCAGAAAAAGGCATCAGCAAAGCACAGCTTGAAGATCGTGATCGCAGTGTTGACCTAGGTGTTGAAGCGAGCATGCGTAAACCCTATGGCATTATCTCAGCACAAGCCTTGCATGATGTTGGTGGAGCCAGTGAAGGCACTGAATTACGTTTAAATTATCAATATTTTTGGCAAATTGATCCTCGTTTAAGCTTGATTCCAAATGTGGGTGTGGAGTGGTTATCCGATAAACGTGCCAATTACTATTACGGTATTTTAAACAGTGAGGTTGCGCGTGGTGTTGACGCGTATCGTCCAGATCAGGTCTTTATTCCGCATGTTTCATTAGGTGCCAATTATGTCATTAATGAAAAAGTGAATGTCTTTGGGGTTGCAATGCAAAAATTCTTACCCAATAAAGTACAAGATGGTCCTTTAGTGGATCAAAGTTCGCAGACTAACTTTTATATGGCAGTTAACTATAAATTTTAATAATCAATCTATAGGCTGTGTGAAACTCCGAGAGCAGATTCTCTCGGATTGCGGCATTTGCTGTAATAGGTGAGTCTAAACACACAATATTTCTCAAGGTATAAATTAAATGTCATGATTTTTTTATCAAAATGAGCATTAAAAAAATGGCCTTTTAGTTGGGCTTTAATTTGATTTTTTATGAAAAATCTTTTTTATACAAATATTTATTTTAAACAATTCAACTAAAGAATATGTGCATTGTAACACATCTGTCATAATTTAATCCTAGGATGGGCACATCTAAGCTGTTCGTAACGATTCCTATTTAATATGTCTTCTCTTAAAGCAAACTTACATAATTCTGATACCTATATTAATCGTGAACTTTCTTTATTAGAATTTCATAAGCGTGTTTTAGCCCAAGCTGCAGATGTGGATCACCCTTTATTAGAAAGATTAAATTTTTTAAAAATCTTTTCGAGTAACTTAGATGAGTTTTTTGAGATTCGTGTTGCGGGTTTAATGAAACAACTCGATTTAAAAATGCTCACCACAGCACCGGATAGTATTCCAAATGAAATTATTTTGCAGGAAATTTCGGACAAAGCCCATCGCGCTGTTGAAACACAATACGATATTTTAAATCAGCAAATTTTGCCACAGCTACAACAACATGGTATTCGTTTTATTCAATATCATGATATTTTAGAGCGGCATAAAGATTGGATTAAAAATTATTTTTCTAAGCAAATTCAACCTGTTGTTACGCCAATTAGTTTAGATCCTGCACATCCATTTCCACGTTTAGTCAATAAAAGTTTAAACTTTATTGTCTCACTTGAAGGTAAAGATGCCTTTGGTCGTCATATTGATTTGGCCATTGTACCTGCCCCACGTTCGTTACCGCGTGTCGTACGTTTACCCGATGAGTTGTGTCCAACAGGTGAACAACATTATATTTTGCTTTCTGCCATGATTCAGTATCATGTTAATGATCTATTTCCGGGTATGACCGCCACCGGGTGTTATCAATTTCGGGTTACACGTAATGCTGACTTAACCTTAAATGCCGATGTAGACGATCTAGCAGTGGCGTTAAAAGACGAACTGTCATCACGTCGTTTTGGTCGAGCGGTGCGTTTAGAAGTAGATGAAAACTGTCCTGAAAAACTTAATCATTATTTATTACAACAATTTAATTTAAGTGAACAAGAATTATATCGCATTCAAGGACCGGTCAATTTAACCCGTTTGCCGAGCAGTTTTGATATTGAAGCTTTACGTTTTAAACCTTTTCAACCGGTGATGCCCAAAGTATTACGTCAACAGGATTTAATGTTTGAAGTGCTAAAACGTGAAGATGTTTTACTTCATCATCCGTTTGACTCATTTCAACCTGTGGTCAATTTACTGCGTGAGGCAGCCAAAGACCCACATGTTTTGGCCATTAAACAAACCCTATACCGCAGTGGGCCAGACTCTGAAATTGTACAAGCCCTGATTGAAGCGGCACGTAATGGTAAAGAAGTGACCGCAGTCATTGAACTTCGTGCCCGTTTTGATGAAGAGTCCAATATTATTGTCGCCAACTTATTACAAGAAGCCGGCGCTGTGGTGGTATATGGCATTGTGGGCTATAAAACCCATGCCAAGATGATTTTAATTGTGCGTCGTGAAGGTGAAAATCTGCGTCGTTATGTACATTTAGGTACTGGCAATTATCATGCCGGTAACGCAAAAATGTATACCGACTACGGTTTATTTACCACCCATGATGAAATTGCTGAAGATGTGCATAAAATTTTCCAAGAGCTCACCGGCATGGGGCGTATGGCCAAGCTTAAAAAGTTATTACATGCACCGTTTACTTTGCATGATCAATTACTTAAGTACATTCAGTATGAGACCCAAGCTGCGCTTGCTGGAGAAAAGGCACATATCATCATTAAGGTAAATGCTTTAACTGAGCCTGAGTTAATTTCAGCTTTATATACGGCTTCACAAGCAGGTGTAAAAGTGGATTTAATTATTCGCTCAATTTGCTGTTTACGTCCACAAGTCAAAGGTTTATCGGAAAATATCACAGTACGTTCTATTGTAGGCCGTTATTTAGAGCATACCCGTGTCTATTACTTCTATCATCAGGGTGAAGAAAAATTATATTGTGCCAGTGCAGATTGGATGGCGCGTAATTTATTTTCAAGAGTTGAAAGCTGTTTCCCAATTGAAAATAAAAAGCTGAAAAAACAAATTATTGAAGATGGCTTGTTCAATTATCTCAAAGACAATAAACGTGCTTGGCAATTAGATGAACACGATCAATGGACTTTACTTGAGCCACAGGAAAATCAAGACGTGTTTATTGCTCAGCAATATTTGTTGGATCAAAAGTTAAAGAAAGTAAAATAAATCTTTCAGCCATCATAAAGACCACAATCAAAATATTGTGGTCTTTATTGATTTAAAATTAAAAAAATACTTTGCGCTGTTTAGCCAGGCTTTTAAAGCATTATCACCTTAAAATTTATAAATGCATGATTTCTTAAAATCAAACTTATTTTTTGACCTGTAATATTTTGGTCATGTAAACATTTTTTACATGTTTTAGCAAAATTGAGTTGAATTAAGCTTTAAACATAACAAATGAGACATGTTTGCTTGTTTATGAAGTCATTAATATAAAAATAAGGCGATTTAATGTAAGTCCTAGATTAGATCAATTTGATGCACAACTACATAACTATATAAAAAGGTGATCATCATGACACAAGAACATGTGGTATTAGAAAAAAGAATTTCTTGGGCCAGTATATTTGCTGGTGTGGTCGCAGTATTGGCTATTTCATTATTACTATCACTATTAGGAATGGCACTTGGATTTTCGATGCTAGATCCAGAATCAGCCACAGATACCCCAACTTTGAAAAGAGTCACCGACATGAAATAGACTAAATAATATAATTGGCATTTTAGTAAACTCTATATATAACAGTTATATAGAGTTTTTATTTTGTGTGGTTTAATTTAAGGTAGGGTAGGCTACTTTGATTTTTGGTCACTAATTTATTGTGATAATCAACAATAATAACCAACATACACATGCTTAATCTAAACGTATTTTACTGACTGGTATAATTTTATGATGAGAGGGGTGTTGCCTGGGGCTCAGCGGACGCTTACATTACACAGTCTAAAAAGTCGAGAGTATTCGCTGCTGTTCGGCGTTTATATATCCTTAAAACACGATATCTTGTGCAGTCATCGATAGATGTGTATTGATATAGTCCAGGACCCAGTTTACAGGTATCCATTTGAATTCTATCACCTGGTAATGGGCGTTCATAACGAATGAAATCTGCTTTATGACAGAATTTTTTAATTGGTTTGACCTGATGGGTGGATAGTACTTTATGGATAGTCGCTAAGGACAACGAGACTCCTTGCAGCCTCATCAATTCTGTTTGCAAACGTCGAGTACCAAGATTTCTGGCTGAGCGCATTTCTAATATTGAGGCTTCTAGCTCAGCATTGATTTTATTATTTGGAGATTTTAATGGACGTTTACTCAGGCTACTTAATCCATCAATACCTTGCTCAGAATATCGTTTTTACCACTTGCGTAACGTTGGTCTAGAAATGCCACATCTCCGACAAACTAGGCCAGCATCATTGGTCTCTTCAAATAATTTAACCCATACGAGTCTTTGTTGAATTTCTCTGTTCATAGACACCCATTATATTGAAATGATTTCTATGAATCACAAAGCTTAAAACTTTTGACCCCATTTGGTTTAAAATTAACTGTTGTGAAGAAATCATCACTTTCTATAAGGATATTTTCGACCTCAATGAACTATTTAACTTCTCGGATTTGATTGTGTTTACTCACAATATTCCTATTGAGTAAGTCGAACCAGTGCTCAGGTTGAGCAGTTCGGCCACTGTTTCGAAATGACATCTTTGTCCGTTATAATTGTATAAACATTTTTAGTGTCTGGTAATTATGTCCTCATTGATCAATTTTCTATCTCGCTTTAGTACCGCAACTATTCAGCGCAGTCTTAGCTATGCTAAACACATTGATAGGGAAACGATTGAGTTCTTTGAGGAAGAAGACGAGGTCACGATGTATGCTCAAATTGAAGGGACAGATTATTACGATACTGCAATTACCTATAATCCCCAAAAAAACCGTTTAATAGATGACGACTGCACTTGTCCGGTTGGATATAACTGTAAACATGCTGCTGCTCTAGCGCGGTTATTCTTTCAAGAATATCGCCATGAATTTCAGCAGCATTATGCTGACTCTCAATCCCCACAGGGAATCGTAAAACGCCAACAGGGGGATGATCAGGCGCAACGCTGGTTGAATGATTTTAAACGGTATTTACAACAGGCTGAACCTGAGCAGCCTGTCAAAACAAACACATGTTTAATTTACCTGTTAAATCAGTCTGTCAGCTCAAAGAAATTGACCCTTGTGGTGCAGAAGGCCAGACGCAATAAAAATGGCTCGATTGCCGGTGAAAGTGATTATACGCACTATGAAAATATCACCAGAAAGCATCTGACTTTACCTGAACAAAAACGACAATTATTTAACCAAATTTATTATCACGCTAAAATAAACAGTGACGAGCGCTTTTATCAAAGCAACCTTGATATCTCCGGAATTTTATTGGAGCACTTTAAATCTTTTATTCAAAGTGGCGATGTGTACTGGCAAAAAAAAAGCCATGCTGCACTTCAATGGTCAGAACAAGGCTATCACATCGAACTGATCTGGGAACAAGGTGTCAACAAACAGACGGAGCATTTAAACATTGAATTGGTCAATGGTGATATTCGACTCGATTTAAAATCAAATCCACATATCCAGATTCTCGCGAGCCAGCCACCATGTTATGTGGATATTCAACAGAACACGGTGGGCCAGTTATATGGTGAATATACGCCAAATCTTCTGTACCATTTTTTACAGATGCCTGATCTTCCAGCTACGCTCTTGCCAGAGTTTGAGAAACTGACTCATCAATATTCAGAC
>NZ_CANQLZ010000071.1 GCF_947624825.1 uncultured Acinetobacter sp. | reverse complement strand
GCGCAAAAAGGTATAAACAACAAACTAAGTGGGAACACTAAGTGAGGTCTTATAATCAGGGTTTCTATAATCAAAAAGAAAGGCTGCGCCCCTTAACTAAAAGGGGCATTAGTGGTAAAAATTACACTGACTACTTTAAGTTTTAAATTGGCTCACTTGTTCGTTAAGCGCTACTGACAGTTTTGCTAAGTCAGTACTTGCTTGCGTTGTTTGTTCTGAACCTTCTTTATTTTGTGTTGACAATTCATTAATATTTAATATATTGCTATTAATTTCATCTGAAACTGCAGCTTGTTGTTCTGCTGCACTAGCAATTTGTGTATTCATATCAGAGATTAACTGAATAGCCGCACTAACTAAATCTAAAGCAGCGGTAGTTTCTTTTGCATGACTTATTGTTTCAGCTGCCTGCTTTCGGCTTTCAGACATCGCCTTATAAGACTCATCTGCTTCTTTTACTAAATTTTCAATAGTGGTATGAATCTCTATAGTGCTTTGCTGAGTTCTTGCTGCTAAACCACGCACTTCATCAGCTACTACTGCAAAACCACGCCCATGTTCACCTGCACGTGCCGCTTCAATCGCAGCATTTAAAGCAAGTAAGTTAGTTTGTTCAGCAACAGAGCTAATGACATCCATAATAATGCCAATATTTGCAGTGCCTTCTTTTAAATGATCCAACGTTATGGCTGTTTTTTGAATACTTTCATCTAAATCAGATAACGTTTCTAATGTTGCTTTTAGGCGTTGCTCACTTTTTTGTGCTTCACTCATCGCATTTCTAGCAGCATTAGCAGCCTGACTAGCATTAATCGCTACTTCTTGTACTGTAGCTGTCATTTCATTCATAGCCGTAGCCACTTGATCTGTTTCCAAACTTTGCTGGTATATTGTCTGCGAGCTTTGTTGTGTTACAGCTGAAAGCTCTTCAGCAGCAGCTGAAACAGATAAAGAAGACTGATGGATTTGCTGTACAAGAACTTGAATTTTGCTAATAAAAGCATTAAAAGCTAAATTAATTTGAGTTAGCTCATCTTTACCATCTAGCGACAATCGCTGAGTTAGATCACCATTGCCTTCAGCAATATCACGTGTTCTTACTAACATAGTATTTAATGGTTTTTTAATTGAATTAATAATTAAAAAAATTAAACTAGTCATACTAAAAATAGAAATTATAAAGATAATAATAAACTTTACAGCATGTTCCCACATTAAATTTCTTACAGTATCTAAATAAATACCATTAACAATAACTAAATCCCAAGGCTGAAAGTTTTTAAAACGCACTAATTTAAGAACAGGATCAGAGAAACCATTCTTATTCCAAGTGTATTTAGTTCTTCCTTGATTTACTTGATTTGATTTTTTTAAAATATCTTGAATAAATGCAAAACCCTGAGGATCTCTTCTTTCTCGCATATTGGTTTTTTCAAGGTTTTTATCGGGATGCATTACTGCTAAACCTTGTTTATCCAAGAAGTAATTTGATATATTGTAATACAAAAAATTATTAAAACCTTTGAACAAAAGGAAAAACCTTTGAATGCCAGAAATATTTAATAGCATTCTTCTCATAAAAATTAAATTAATAAGCTTATAAAAAATGAATAAACTATTGCAAAAAAACAATTTAAACGAAAATGAAAGTAAGTTTAATCAACTTTCTAATGATATAAAATTTAGCTTATCTAGTGGAGGGAAGTCAGGTAATAAAAACTATTCACCTGCTGAAATGTATATTAACTCTCTTGAATCTAAAGCAAGTAAAAAAACATTTATATCTCACCTTAATTGGGCAGTTAGAGCATTAGCTCAGCATCAGCAATACGATTTAGAATCAGTGATTGATCAAAAGTTTTTAGATCGCCTTTACCTAAAGTTTGATTGGACAACACTTGAGATGGGGCACGTTGAGCTAATAAAGCAATTGCGTAAAAATACGGCCACTCTTTACCGTGGCCACACACAAACGTCTAGCCCTTCATCAGTAAATGGTTTACTAACAGCCATTCGGGGAGTTGCTAAAAAAGCGGTTGCTTTAGGCTTAATGCCTTATGAGCGTTTAATACAAATTAACGATGTGAAAATGGATAAAGGTTTTAGGGTTTCTGAACCAACCATATTAAAAGAAGAAGAAATTAAAACTTTACTTTTATCTTGTGTTAATGATTTAACTGCACGGGGTATAAGGGATGCAGCCATTATTGCAGCCATGCTAGGTTGTGGACTTCGGCGAGGTGATTTAGGCGCTATTAAAGCTGAGTCTTACCGTAATGGGCAATTTCGTGTGGTGGGTAAGGGCAATAAAGAAGCCATATTACACTTACCTAGGTGGGCTAAACCCTATGTTGAAGAATGGCTTTTTAGTTTGCGTGACCCTGAAATTCATGGCCCCATGTTTTGCAGAATAAGAATTGGTGAAGAACTGATGCGTAAAGAAGGTTTGTCAGGCGAAGGGGTTGCTTGGATATTAGAACAGCGAGTAAAAGAAAGTAAATTACTTTGCAAAATTAAGCCACATGACTTGCGTCATACGTTTGCTGAACGCATGCGTGAACGTGGTGAAAGCTTAGCAACCATACAGGATGCGCTACGCCACTCATCACCTATAACTACCCGCAATTACTTAAAGAACAATGACAAAACTTTAGAAAAAGCAGCAGCTAGGGATAACTTTGAATTAGTACCTAATATTTAAAGTTTTTTCAGTTCATAAGATTGCTGCTGAAAAAACAGCATTAATAATGTAAATTAAGGTGGCTGTTTAGACTGTAATACAGTTTTTTAGCAGCAGATTCAATAATAAGGCTAACATGCCTAAAGACATCAACCCACACACAGAGCTAGCATAGCTTGTAAGGATACCCAATGGCTTGTCACGAAAAATCATTCAGTAGCTATCAACGTGAAGCAATTGACAGAGTAAAAGCTTTGATAGGCGATACACCGTTTGAGTATGAAAAAAGTGCCAATAATCACCTAAGAGTAAAAATTAGTGGAATAGATAGAATGTTTTTTACTGGCTCCACGCCTTCTGATACACGCTCAATTGATAATTTTATAGGTGATATTCGAAGTGAAATGAACCGGATTAAAGTATTAAATTCAAAGCAATCCATTCCTACAGAGCCGCCAAAATCACTGATCAAAGCCAATGAAAGGAAATCAGCTCAAAATTTTATTAATGATATCACTCAAAGTATCAACAAAAAAATTAAGTATGAAATAGAGCACATTAAAAAGGAAGAAGAGAAAATGTTAACAACACTTGAGAGCTGCAATGATGATTTAGGCCAGAATATACGTGATTTTCGTAAAAACTTAATAAAAAATGAAATTGAACAAAAAATGGCTTCCAAAGGAAAACTATTTATTCCACCAGGCTTAGTTAAACAATGCCATGGGCAGATTGATGAATACCTAGGTAATATGCTGCCTAAAATACCAGAGTACCAAAGTAAGCTATTAGAAAAAGTCTATTTGCATTCACTTTCTAGCCAGGAAGAAGAAGGAATAAAAGAAAATGGATCAGAAGAAAAACAACAGTTAAATCTTAAAGTTACTATTTCTGAAGTGGCTAAATCCATAAAACCACAAGAAAAAACACAACAAGAAAAAGAAATACCAAAACCCAATGCATCAGTTGAAATAGTGCCTGCCAATATAAAACAAAAAGCAAAAATGGCAAGTCCAGAAATAGAACCATTAGAATCCAGTCAAAACCAATCAGAGGCAGGGCAAGACACTCTAAATACAGTGTTGACTAGCCTAGTTAATGCCAAGTCTAATAAACGCGTGGCGATGATTAAAACCTTACCTAAACAAAAAATAATTGCCTTAATTGAAGACTTTAAAAGGGCATTAACTCAAAAGCACCAAGATGATATTAATTTTTTAGCAGAGCAAATGCAAAGTCGTGGTATAAGCTTAGATGAGCTAGAAGCTGCCTTATCTAAATAACAAAACAACTTAACGAACAGTGATAGAATGCTCGTAAAATTGCCTTTCAGTAGTTTAGGTTTTTGTTAGTTTACAGCAACCGTTTCCCATTCCTAATAGGATTTAAATGAAAAAATTATTTAAGTTAGAACACCCTAAGATTAAAGTGCCTCGTGTTGTGGATTCTGTAAAACATGAGATAAAAAAATACTTAAAAAAAGAACGCAGTACACCACTGCCTACAGGTGCTAGGTATTGGGGTTTTAATTGTAAAATTGGCGAATCAGAAGAAACAGCGACTGATGTGCATTTATCATCGCTATTAAAAAGTGTGGATGCCTTGGTTGAAAAAAACAGTATGACTATTTATGTTGAAATAACACCCGAAGCCATTGAAGTTGCTGAGCCTGAGCCTATTGAGCCCATAGCTGAACAGGAGGTTTAGTCATCAATAATAATGATATCTTACGTCGGGTACGCTATATTTTTGATTTTAGTGACCCACTTATGCTTTCTATGTTTGAATTGGGTGGCTACACAGCAACCAAAACTGAATTGATGGCTTGGTTAGCGCGTGAAGAAGCACCTGAGTTTATTTTGTGTGACGATGAAACCATGGCACGCTTTTTAAACGGACTCATCATAAAAAACCGAGGGTCTAAGGGTGATGAAATACCTAAGCCTGAAAGTGTATTAAGCAACAATATTATATTACGTAAGTTAAAAATTGCTTTAAATTTACAGGCAGATGATTTGCTTGAAATGCTTCAGTTAAGCAACTTCACGATTAGCAAACATGAATTGAGTGCGCTGTTTCGCAACCCTAACCATAAAAACTATCGGCGGTGTTTAGATCAATTGCTTCGTAATATTCTTGATGGCATGGAAAAAAAGTATAGAAAGAAATAAGTACAGCTAAAATCTGCATGCAAACCGGTAAGTGCTAAAAACACTTACCGGTTAACTGCAACCTGCTTAGTATCTAGTGTCGAAAGTTAGACATTAATGCTGGAATACCAGGCAACATTCCAACCATTGCCATCACACCTGTTAAAATAATAAACACAACCAATGGAATGATCCAGCGGCTCATGTGCGGCAATTCAGAACTTCTTTCTTTGCAGCCAATAAGCCCTAAGTTATCAAGTAAAATAGTAATTGACCAACCAAACGCTGGGTTAACTAAAGCTGAAGAAAACACGACAATAGCAGCTGATTGCGTTGTTTTACCTTCACGTGTCATTTCCATACCGGCTTCTAACAAAGGAATAAACACACCAACAATTAACGCAACGCTTAGCACTGGTGGCCAAATGGCTAAATCCATTGGATAACCCCAAACGCCTGCAATAACACAAAATACAGCAGTTAAAATAGCACCTGCTGGAATTGGGCGCTTAGCAATTGCTGCTGGCACTATGTAAGTTCCCCATGATGAAGCAAAGTTAGCACCACCTAAAAGAGAACCAAAGGTTTGCCTTACCGATGCACTTAGCATGGTGTCATCAATGTTCATTTGCACTTTTTCAGTACGTTCTGGATAACTAATTTTTTGAAATACTTGATGCCCTAAAAAGTCGGGCGACCACATAGCTACAGCAAGAATTGCAAAAGGTAATACAACCACAAAGCTTTCTAATGTTGGTAAACCTAACATCCAACCCGTGCTTTCACCCCACCAATAAGATGGGTCTATGATCGGTAAACCAGGCCCTGTTTTAAAATCAAAAGGTGCACCCAAAGAAGAAGCGATTACACCACCTAAAAGGCAGCTTAGCGGCACTGCTAACCAGCGCTTATTGATACTTTCTAATGTTGCATAAAGCACGATGGTGGCTAAAATAACAATGAAGGCGATGTAAGTCATTCCAATGCCTTCAGCCCAAGTAAACAGTTTTGCTACTTGTGATGTGGTACCAATAAATCCAAGGTAAAGCAGTAATCCACCACAAACACCTTTACTTGTTAGCTTTGCCAACATGCTTCCGCCTTTACTAAAGGCTAAAATTAAACCAAAAGCACCTATTAATAACCCAAATGCCATTGGGTGACCCCCTGCAGCCACCACAATAGGTATTAATGGAATCAAGGGGCCATGAGTACCTGCTAAGTTTGCTGTAGGTAAAATAAACCCTGAAAATAAAATAATAAAAAAAGCAACGATAAGTAACTCGTAGCGTACGTTCTCTAAAATAAAAGTTTCACTTAAACCTAAGGGTGCAGCAAAGGTCGCCGCAATAGCCGCCACCATAACAACTTTACCAATGGTTGCTGCCATAGCAGGTACCGCATCTTCAAATTCAAAGCGGTAATCTCTAAAAGGTAAGTTAGGACGCCAGCGCTTAGGCTGCATTATTTGTAATTCATGCTCAAGGTATTCATTCCTACTAGAAAATTCAGAGCTAGACTTATGAAGGTTTACATAGCTTGCAGAATCATCTTGAGCACCTAAACCCTGCTTAGCTTCAGATGGGATTTCGTTTTTTGATCTTATTTTCATTACCTCTCCTATTACATTTTTTTGTCTAAAAAACAAGGCAATCTTAACTTCAAGCTGCTTGTTATTATAGTTTTATAGAATTAATTAGACTCTAAACCAATTACATTGACGTAAAGGTCATGCATAGTACACAAAAAAAATTCAGATGGTAATATTTAAAACCATTTATTAGCATTAAATTCAAAAAAACTGATTAAACCAAGCATTAAAACCTTATACTTAGTAAGGGTTAAGTAAAGAAACCCTTATAACAAAGCCTATATATAAGCAATGCTTATGCATTATTATAAATACTTATTGGTAAAAAAATAATTTTTAAAATACAGTAAAAAATAGAGATTAGGCATAATTTCAAGCAAATAAACAGGGAAGAATTGAGCAAGTCAAAAAAAGCGCCTTATGGCAATCAGCGATACGTATATTATTTGGATTTTTTCATGTAATTGAGGTTTTAATTTAAAAAATCTGCACAATTAAATAGCTGTAAATTATTACAAAAATTTACAGCTAGGTTGAAAATAAATTAAATATGATGAACTGAATTGATTCTAATGGTTGATGTTTCTACACAAACATTAGTACCATCTGCTAATTTTATCCAACACCAAGTATTTTCAATAGCGTTATCCATTTCAGCTAAACGGGTAGTTAATAGCTGACCTACAATTTTTTTGCCATTAGTAAGCTTAGCCTCAACACTGGCATTAAATTTTTCAGATTGAATGGGTCGATGATTTCTTTTGTAATGTATTTTATCTAAATCCATTACTGTCTGTTTATGTTTAGATGAAACAACTGCTTTATTATTAATCTGCAAAGCTTTTAAAGTATTATAAGCTTCCGTCACTGATTGACGAGTCGCAGTGCCTTTTTTAATTTTATCAGCTAGCTCACTACTGGCAACAATAGAGATTTCATCAATTTTACGCAAAATACCTATTAACATAGTATCTGAGGTATGCCCTTCTTCAAGCAATGCTTTAAGGTAAGTAGGTAAACCTATTAGGCTTAAATACCTTGATACCCAGCCTTCTGATTTGCCTACCTTTTCAGCAATAATCGCTTGTGTAACGCCCATTGTCTTTAACTGATCAAAAGCACCTGCTAGTTCCAATGCTGTTAAATTATCACGCTGTAAATTTTCAGTAAGCTGAAGTGTAATGCGGTTTTGCATATCGCTTGGCATATCAATCAGTGTAACTTTTGCTGTTTTAGCCTGATTTATACTTAATGCGCGAAACCTGCGCTCACCAGTAATTAACAAATAGTTATCAACACTTAGCTTAGCGACTTCAAGTGGGTAACGCTGCCCTTCAGTAGCTAACTGTTTAGCCAATTCCATTAATTTATCATGATCAAATTTATGACGAACTTGTTTTTCAACTTTTATTCTTTCTAGGGAAAGATTAAAAGTATCACCAGTTTTTAATTCAACTTCCTCTTGCTTTAATAGGCTTTTATTTGGTGTGCTTTTTCTTAAAGGTATTTTAAGTTCTTTAAGTCCGTCTAAGTACCCTTTATTTTCATCTAACTTACTCATAAGAAACACCAATGCGCTTAAAAATATCTTCAATAGCAATGGTTAACTCTACTTTAGCAAGCCGAGCTGCCCCTGTTTTAATTTTCCAAATGGGTTTAGATTGATTAGTTGCTTGATCTATTGGTGAACGATTAGCTATAACACCCTCCATCACTAGGTTACCAACTTTATCCCTTAGTTCTTTCAAAGCTTGATGATGCTGTTTAGACCTTGCATTAAATGAATTAACTAAAATGCCTGCCACTTCCAAATCTTCTTTACCAATATTTTGTAATTGCTCAACCACTTTAAATAAACCACCAACACCATCCACAGCAAAACCAGATACTTGGATTGGCATAATTATTTTGTCAGCCATAATAAGACCCGCTGATAAAAGTCTGCCTAAAGAAGGTGGGCAATCAATGATGACTAAATCATAATTTTCGGCAATGGTTTCTAAATTTATTGATGGATTTATAATCGTATCTATGGGTGCTGCTTCTTGAGCATAAAGCTGATCATCATTAATTTTGGCAGGAAGTAAATCAATACCATAATCACCTTTAAGGGTAACTACCTGCTTTAAATTAGGTTTAAATAAATCAACTGAACGCGTAACTGAAGGTGGTATATTCTCTATTTTTTCACGGCCTGCAATTTTAGCACTCGTATTCCCCTGGCCATCCATATCAACAACAAGTACTTTTAGCCCCTTTTCTGCTGCGTAATAGGCAGTCTGCAATGTTAACGTTGACTTCCCAACGCCGCCTTTTTGGTTAGCAAATGCAAGTCTTATAGCCATAAATTTATTCCTTAAGGTAATAGTCTTACCAGTATGATTATGAAGCCACTAAATGACAAATGGAATAGAGTCACTTTTTCAGGTCACTGTTAAAGCTAAGTAATTTGCTGCTTATCTAAAATTAAAGCCCTGCAATCTTTATCATGATAAAGATTTTATTCAAAAAACTTGCTCAAGCACCTATTTTTCACAAATTAATGGGGTTAGAAAGTGCGTTTTACTCAGTAGTTTTCTTTGATAAAGCCCTGCAATCTTTATCATGATAAAGATTTAGCTAAAAGAGTAGGGTAAAGTCCACTCATACAACAAAATTCAAAAGGTGCTTGAAATGTTAAAATTTATAGTAAATAAAGGGTACATAAAAGGTCAGTGGGTTGATGCGCACGATAAAAAAACGTATGAAATATACAACCCTGCTACCGGAGAACTATTAGCTAGCTTGCCTTCTATGGGGCGCATAGATACTGAACAAGCCATTATTGCCGCAAAAGCAGCTTTACCTAAATGGCAACAATACACAGCAAAAGAACGCAGCCAAATTTTACGGCGCTGGTTTGATTTAATCATGCAACACCAAGATGAACTTGCCGTTTTGATGACACAAGAACAAGGGAAACCTTTGGCTGAGGCTAAAGGTGAAATTGCTTATGCTGCTTCGTTTGTAGAATGGTTTGCTGAAGAGGCTAAACGAATTAATGGTGAAACTTTACCCGGTCATCAACTAGATAAGCGCCTTTTAGTATTAAAGCAACCTGTTGGAGTTGTTGCTGCCATTACACCTTGGAACTTTCCATCAGCCATGGTTACTCGTAAAGCAGCGCCTGCTTTGGCAGCTGGCTGCACACTTATACTGAAGCCTGCACCACAAACACCACTTTCAGCCTTGGCTCTTGTGCAGCTTGCAAAACAAGCGGGTGTGCCTGCTGGGGTTTTTAATGTAATTACAGCAAGTGAAAGCGATGCATATAAAGTAGGCGAGGTGCTGACTGCAAACCCTAATGTAAGAAAATTATCTTTTACAGGTTCAACAGCAGTGGGTATTCAATTAATGCAAGCCTCTGCACCTACATTAAAAAAGCTCTCACTTGAATTAGGTGGTAATGCTCCCTTTATTGTTTTTGATGATGCCGATTTAGATGCTGCTGTTGAAGGCGCTATTATTTCTAAATACCGCAATGCAGGACAAACGTGTGTGTGTGCAAACCGTATTTATGTGCAAACCAAAGTCTATGATGCTTTTGCTGAAAAATTTGTTGCTGCTGTTAAAAAGCTAAGGGTTGGTTCAGGCATTGAACCAGGGGTTGAAATTGGTCCACTAATAAATCAAAAAGCAGTAGATAAGGTTGAGCGTCACGTACAAGATGCACTAGATAAAGGCGGTAGGTTATTATTAGGAGGTAAGCGCCATGCTTTAAGTGCTAATTTTTTTGAGCCAACAGTTATTGCTGATGCAACTAAACACATGCACGTTGCTAAAGAAGAAACATTTGGTCCGTTAGCGCCCCTTTTTTGTTTTGAAAGTGAAGCTGAAGTTATTGAGCTAGCAAATGACACTGAATATGGTTTAGCTGCGTATTTTTATGCCCGTGATTTATCACGAGTTTGGAAGGTTGCTGAAGCACTTGAATATGGCATGGTGGGTATTAATACTGGATTAATTTCTACTGAAGTAGCACCTTTTGGTGGTATTAAATCTTCTGGGCTAGGACGTGAAGGATCAAGCCATGGTATTGATGAATATTTAGAAATGAAATACTTGTGCATGAGTATTTAGTTGACATCCT
This sequence comes from uncultured Acinetobacter sp., assembly GCF_947624825.1. Lineage (GTDB taxonomy): Bacteria > Pseudomonadota > Gammaproteobacteria > Pseudomonadales > Moraxellaceae > Acinetobacter. The sequence continues at coordinate 282 of NZ_CANQLZ010000071.1, read as the reverse complement.
CCCTGCCCTAAAGGGCAGGGATTCCTACGCCTAGACGGCCATGTCCGACCGCAAGAATGTTCTTGGCCGCATTAACATCACGGCAGTCGTGCGTGACACCACACGCACTGCAAGTCCAGTCTCTTATTCGCAAACCTGCGATACCTCTCGGCCTGTTGTCGGGCAATTGACCGCAACAACTACAGGTTTGGGTGGTGTACGCCTCATTAACTACCTTAAAAACAATGCCTGCGTGATCGCACTTGTATTCCAGCATTGTTTTTAATTGACCCCAGCCAGCGT
>NZ_CANQLZ010000070.1 GCF_947624825.1 uncultured Acinetobacter sp. | reverse complement strand
GGCGAGACCCAGGATCGAACTGGGGACACACGGATTTTCAATCCGTTGCTCTACCTACTGAGCTATCACGCCGATGCACGTATTAAAGCGCTTTTCATGTTTAGCGTCAAGCATATCAAGCTACTTTTAAACTCAAGTGTTTATTTTTGCAGCAAAATCTTAAAAAATGTGCTTTTAAGTTAGATTTAAAGCAGCTAAACAGCGTTGAATGGCACCACAACCGGGTTGAAACTGCTCTGTGCCTTGCTCTTTTTGCATACGACACACTTCACTCACCAAACGTTCAGCCACACCACGACCACGATTAGCAGGATGCACCACTATATATTCTAAAATACAGCCTTGGCTTTGCTGGCGACACCAAATTGCTCCAATCAACTTGCTGTTAAATTGCGCCGTATACAGTAAAGTATCTTGTATAAGGCTTTGTTCAAGTTGGGTCATGGCTGCTTGCCCGTCAGCAAACTCAGGGCTGACCTCGTATAAACGCTCAAGTTGGCGACGAAAGTCGTTATTTTCTAAAGACGTATGAGCATGTACAGTAATAGGCATTGCTAAACCCTCCTAAGCAATCTAGTATTTGCGTTTCGCTTAAATTTTAACTGTATTGAGGAATGTGTCTATGACAGAGCGTATCAGTGAAGTGGTAAGAAACACTAACGAAACTAAAATCCGTGTTCGTGTGAATCTTGATGGTACAGGTCAAGGCACCCTCAATACAGGTGTTCCTTTTTTAGATCATATGATCGATCAAATCAAGCGTCATGGTTTATTTGACATTGATATTCATTGTGATGGCGATTTAGAAATTGACGACCATCATACTGTGGAAGATTGTGGTATTACGTTAGGTCAAGCTTTTGCCCAAGCCTTAGGTGATAAAAAAGGTCTAAAACGTTACGGTCACTTCTATGCACCGCTAGATGAAGCATTAAGCCGTGTGGTGGTGGATTTATCGGGTCGTCCGGGTTTATTTATGGACATTCCATTTACCCGTGCGCGTATTGGTAGCTTTGATGTAGATTTATTCTCAGAATTCTTCCAAGGCTTTGTTAATCACTCGCTCATGACCTTACACATTGACAATTTGCGTGGCAAAAACAGCCATCACCAAATTGAAAGCGTGTTTAAAGCCTTTGCGCGTGCTTTACGTATGGCGTGTGAAGTAGATCCACGTGCAGCCAATACGGTGGCGTCAACTAAAGGTACATTGTAATGACCCGTATTGCCCTACTTGATTATGGTATGGGAAATCTACACTCAGCAGCCAAAGCACTTGAGCATGTTGGTGCGACTGTAGATGTGACCAATGATCCAAAACTCATTGCACAAGCCGACAAAATCGTTTTTCCAGGTGTAGGTGCCATGCGTGATTGTATGCAAGGCATGCAAGATGCAGGTATTGACGAAGTGGTACGTAACGCAGTTTTTAATAAACCTGTGTTGGCGATTTGTGTAGGTATGCAAGCCCTATTGCAGTACTCTGAAGAAAATGGCGGTGCTGAAGCCCTTGGCATTTTTGAAGGTCAAGTGAAACGCTTCCCTGACATTGATGGTTTAAAAGTGCCACACATGGGTTGGAATCAAGTGCATCAAGCCGACCCAAGCCATCCAATGTGGAATAACATTGAGCAAGACACACGTTTTTACTTTGTGCATAGCTTTTATGTAGAACCTAAAAATGCCGACCTTGTAGCCGCAACCTGTGACTACGGTTTAGAGTTCTGCACAGCGATTCATCAAGAAAATCTATTTGCCACGCAGTTCCACCCTGAAAAAAGCCATACTGCTGGCTTACAATTGTTAAAAAACTTTGTGGATTGGAATATCTAAATTTCAATATTTAGATGCTAAAGCTCAACTTCGGTTGGGCTTTTTTTATAAAAACTCTATTTATTTTAACTTCTGCTTTAAAATTTTTAAAGCAAACTATTTTGCCAATCTCTGGCTGTATTTTAAATTTAAGATAAACAGTGCGAGTGATTAAATTTAAAACACCTAGCTCATTTACAGTTTTAATTTACAAGAAACATCCTATTATATCTCCTCTAAAACAATTGGTTTTTTTATGCGCTGTTTCATTTTATCTGCAAGATGATTGATTTTTCTTTGATTTTCACGACATAGTTTTAAGTGTTTAATCTTTAACCTAATTATTATTTTGATACGTCAAAAAATCTTACAAAATAAATGCCGATGAATTTACTCGGAATTTATTTTTTTGTGGTATAAGTACTCAAAAATATTCTAAACAACGTACTGTTTCAAACTAATTTTTTAGTAAAAGTAAATAGTTTAGATGTTTTTGCATATGACTTATTTAGGTTTTAGATGCCTTAATAAGCAACCAATATGTTTTATTTTACATACTGCGTAATCCCTTAAAACATATTTTATAAAATTTAAAATCAATTCTAGTTGCTATACTTTGGAGATAAAAATGGCTTTATTTGGTGGTTTATTTGGCGGCGGTTTAAAAGTTTTTAGCGGCGTATTTACTGCAGTTTCTCAAGGCTTCTCATCAGTTTTGGGTAAAATCGTAAACGTTGTAGCACAAGTTGTTGAAGGCGTTGTTGAAGCTGTTTCTCAAGTGGTTGAGCCATTACTTGATGCTTTGTCAAATGTACCTGTACTTGGTGACACAGTTGAAACTGTAAGCAACCTTGTAGGTAATGCAACAGGTAACTTAACAGATACACTTTATGCAACTGCTGATGCATTCACTACAGGTTCAGTGGTTGATGGTCTAGATACTTTATTAAACGGCGTAACTGACACAGTTGGTGAAGTTGTAAACAATGCGGCAACAACAGTTGATACACTTGCAACTGACGTAGTTGACCCTATTCTTGACCGTCTACAAGAAGTACCTGTACTTGGCGAATTAGTCGCAGGTCTTGAAGATACACTTGACTCAGTTGTAGGTGACGTTGACGGTTTAGGCGATTATGTAGCTGACATCAACCCACTTGAACTTGTTCAAGATTTATTGACTGATCCATTAGATACATTAGGTGGCGTAGTAAATGATGTTGCGGGTACTGTAGATGGTCTTTTAGATTCTCTTGCACCAACATTAGATGCAGAAGTACCTGTCGTTGAACAAGCAGGTGATGTAGTTCAACAAGTAGGTGACGGCGTAGTAGGTCTAGTCAATGGCTTAGGCGATGCTCTACGTGCTATCGACTTAGATATTAACTTACCTTTTGTTTAATTGTTAATTTTCAATTAAATATAAAAAGCCTAGAATATATCTAGGCTTTTTTTATGCCACTCTTAACGCTAAAATCTCAATTTTTCTTTAGCACCAACCACTAAAATGACTCAGTCTATTCAATCATCTAACGAGGTTTGAGTGCACAAACTGTAAAGATCACTTTTTCGCAGTTTTTTATTTAGAGATTGTGCATTTGTTTGTTAAGATGCCAAACATTCTATTTAATACGATTAGGCTAGGAGCGAAAGCATGCTAATCATTCCTGCAATTGACCTTAAAGACGGCAAATGCGTACGTTTAAAACAAGGTCGTATGGAAGACGATACCGTATTTTCTGACAACCCAGTCGCTACAGCACAGCATTGGGTCAACGAAGGCGCGCGTCGTTTGCATCTCGTAGATTTAAACGGTGCTTTCGCAGGTACGCCAATTCATAAACCTGTGGTAGAAGCGATTGCTAAAGCACAACCTAACTTGCCGATTCAAATTGGTGGTGGTATTCGTTCACTCGAAACCATTGAACACTATTTAGAAGCAGGTGTGTCTTATGTGATTATTGGTACCAAAGCAGTACAAGACCCTGAATTTGTTGAACAAGCATGTAAACAATTTGCAGGTCATATTATTGTAGGTATTGATGCCATGAATGGCATGGTGGCAACCGATGGTTGGGCTAATGTGACTGATGTGAAAGCCACTGAACTTGCCAAGCGTTTTGCCGATGCTGGGGTTTCTAGCATTGTCTACACCGATATCGCGCGTGATGGCATGATGCAAGGTGTCAACATTGAACAAACCGTGAATTTGGCCACTTATTCAGGTTTACCAGTGATTGCTTCTGGCGGCGTGACCAATATTGATGACGTGCATGGCTTAAAAGGTCAGCCGGGTATTTTAGGTGCGATTACAGGTCGTGCAATTTACGAAGGCACACTTAACCTTCGTGAAGCGCAAGCGGTACTTGATGCTTAAATTAAGCACTTGAATTAATTCAAAAAGAGGTCTTAGGACCTCTTTTTATTTTTCCTTTTTTTAGATCTGATCTCTCATGTTTAGCCGTTTTACTCAACTTCCGATATTTCATTCCAAATTGCCCCAATTGGCCTTGCTCTTGATTACCATTATTTGGGGGGCGACCTTTGTGGTGGTCAAATTTGGTTTGACCTTGTCTAGTCCTGTGTTATTTGTGGCACTACGTTTTGCAGCCGCTGCGCTTGCAGTGACGCTCATCTCATGGAAATCCTTAAAAGGAATCACTCGATTTGAGCTTTATGCTGGTGCAGCCATTGGACTGGTGATTGCGCTAGGCTATGGCACACAGACCACGGGTTTACAAAGCATTAGTAGCAGTGAGTCAGCATTTTTGACTGCCTTGTATGTGCCTTTAGTACCCATTTTATTATGGCTATTGTTTGCCAAAAAGCCACATATCATGACGTGGCTTGGTGCAGCGCTCGCCTTTTTAGGTTTGGTGTTTTTAACAGGCAATGGTTTAGGTGCAATTTCTTTAAGTTATGGACAAATCCTGACCCTACTTGGCTCAATTGCAATTGCGCTTGAGATTATTTTAATTAGCTATTTTGCCCCTAAGGTCAACACACGAAGAGTCACAGTCTTACAACTGATCTTTGCTTCAGCTTTTTGCTTTTTGATTGCCCCTTTTATAGGCGAAACCCAATTACCCGAATTTCATCCGCATCTCATCATGATTTTAGTTGGGCTTGGCCTTGCCAGTGCATGTATTCAATTGGTCATGAATTGGGCACAAGAAATGGTTGATCCGTCACAAGCTGCGATTATCTATGCCGGTGAACCCATTTGGGCAAGTGTATTTGCCCGACTTGCTGGCGAACGCTTACCTGCTATGGTGTTACTAGGTGGATTTATGGTGGTGCTTGGAATCATTGCCAGTGAATGGCGACCAAAACGACGCAATATGAAAAAAGCCCTTGAATAACAGGGGCTTTGCTTAAATTGCACGATTGTCATTTAAGCGAATAATACCTTTAATGGCACGATAGACAATCCACAACCATGACAACACCAATACGCTTACGCAAAAAATCGTGGCAGCTAAAGTGACGCTAGCAAATAAAGCGGCATCTTGCGCAGTAAATAAAAGAAAAACAAAAGGTACAAAAGCAATCACTGTCCATGCCAAGTACCACCAAAAGGTGCGAATTTGAAAGCGAAAATGGCTCTCAAAAATTGAACCTTTGACTGAATCAAGTTTTAAATAGTTAATGAGCAATGCCACAATGGCTAAAAGACCGGCACTAAAAATCGCCACAATATACAAAATATATAAAATAAAAGTGAGGGTTCGGTTTGGATCTTTATCAATTGAATATGTCATTACAATACCTGCGCAACCCACTACATAAAGGGATTAAATGGAGAAATAATTAAAGCAATCAAGATGATATTTAACCCAATCATGGTGAAATAGATATTTCTAAATGGTTGTTTTTGTGTTTTATGTCGTAGTTTTTGCTGAGCTAAATGTGCAGCTGGCCACCCCCCTAAAAATGCCCACAGATGTAGGGTGTTTTCTGGTACACGACGCTGATTAGTTTGAGCGGCTTGTTTATCTTGGCGATACAACCAATAGCTAATAAGGTTAATCAAGCTAATGGCAAACACATACATGCTATGCAATAGCCCAACCAAGACCAGACCTGCCAACAGTACAATGTAAATCACACTCAAAGTACTCAGCGGATGGCGCTTTTCTTGAACTTTTCGAGGTTTTGGCTGCGATTTTTTAACTTGTGCTGCTTTTAAATAGGTCACTTGTTGGGCACGAAAACGACCTTTACCATCCATGAGCGGCACATATTCTAATGCACAACCCACAAGTGGACGCGGACCGGGACGTGCAAAATCTTTAATGTGTAAAAACACACGATCTTTGTCGCCATCGTTCGGCTGAATAAAACCATAGCCTTTTTCATCAAACCATTCAATTAAGCGGCCCTGATCGCGCATTTTTATCCCCTATTGATTTTATGCTGTGATAAATTTTAAGCGATTAATCAACATATTGCGCATCTCATCTGGGTTTTTATGCAAAATATCTACACCGCTTAAACCCAGTTCTGTATTTTTAGCCGCAACCCGTAAACGCATCAGCCAAAAACGTCCAGCAGCCATGGCTAGATAAATTTCTAAACAAGCACGCTCATCATCAGTCAATGGACGGATGGCGTCATAAGCTGTTAAAAATGCAATTGCTTTGTCTTCATTAAGCTCAAGGTTTGGATATTCGGTACAAAAATCATTTATGGTAATCGCCACATCAAACAGTAACTCGTCATGGTTCATTTCATAAAAATCTAAAATTCCTGCCAACTCATTGCCTTTAAACAAAGTGTTATCACAGAATAAATCTGAGTGAATTAAGCCGCGCGGACGATCAGGATATGCCGCAGTCAAAGCCTCAAACATACCCAATAATTTACTTAACAACATTTGATCGGGTGGCGTTAAAGTCGGTTTAATTTCACGCGCAACTTGCATCCAATAACTATGGTCACGCACTTCTGAACGCTGTAACGGAAAATTTTGTAATGCAACGTGCATTTTAGCCTGTGCGCTGGCAATTTGACCCACTTGCTCTAGATTTGCCGGCATCGGATGCTGTCCTTGTAAGCGTGGTGCAATCTGCGCAGGCTTGTTTTTTAAATTAAAAATGGCTTGTCCATTGACCATCAAAGGTACAGGAACAGCAATACCCTGTTGACCAAGATGTGCCAATACTGGCACCAACTCGCCGGCTGCTTGTTGATCTAACTCTTCAAACAACGTCAGTACATATTGGCTACCATCTTGGCAAATTAAAAAGTAGTTGGTATTTTGAATACCGCCTTGAATCGGAATCAGGTTAATTACCTTTAATTCATACGGCGCGACAAAATCCTGAACTTCCTGTAAAGTCAAAGTGGTATAAACCGACATACAAAACCTGCAATAAATCTTACTCAATTTTGCTAGAATAGCCTGTCAATCTGCCAAGGTGTAGCGCTTAGGTGGGTTAGTTTTATAATTGGCTGTAATTATTGGAAAAAATTATGCTTGCTAAACGTATTATTCCTTGCCTAGATGTAGACAACGGTCGCGTGGTGAAGGGTGTGCAGTTCCTTGATATTCGTGATGCGGGCGATCCTGTCGAAGTTGCACGCCGTTATAACGAGCAAGGTGCCGATGAAATTACCTTCCTTGACATTACTGCTACATCTAATGGTCGTGACACCACTTACCGCACCGTAGAACGTATGGCCGAAAGCGTTTTCGTTCCTTTAACCGTAGGTGGCGGTGTACGTAAAGTAGAAGACATTCGCTTATTGTTAAACGCGGGTGCCGATAAAGTCAGCATTAACTCAGCTGCAATTTATAACCCTGAATTTGTACAAGAAGCATCACAGCGTTTTGGCGCACAATGTATTGTGGTTGCCATAGATGCCAAAAAAACCGGCGACAACAAATGGGAAATTTTTACCCACGGCGGTCGTAAAGAAACCGGTATTGATGCCATTGAGTGGGCGGTCAAAATGGCTGACTTTGGCGCAGGTGAATTGCTCATTACCTCAATGGATGCCGATGGTACCAAAGCAGGTTATGACTTAGCCCTTATGCGCGAAATTAACAATCGTGTCACCATTCCAACCATTGCCTCAGGTGGTGTAGGTAATCTTCAGCATTTAGCTGATGGTATTTTACAAGGTGGCGCAGATGCAGTATTGGCAGCCTCTATTTTCCACTTTGGGCAACATACTATTCCTGAAGCAAAACAATATTTAGCTGCTCAAGGCATTGAAATGCGCCTATAAAACAGCATAAAAAAAGAGCACCGACAGGTGCTCTTTTTTTGTTATAGAAATGGATTTTCCACTTCATCAGCATCAGGATATTCAAGCTTTTCGGGTAAATCAGCCTCAGCTTCAAGGTGCATGACAATATCATTCAATAAAGCTTGCAATTTTTTAGCCGCAGCTAAACCTTGCTGATCTTTATGAATCTGCAAATTGCCATAAATACTCACCCGATCAAGATCATTTTCTAAAGTCAGATCATAAATTGCGGTTGATTCGGTACCGTCTTGAAATGCTTTAAACATTGCGCGTCTCTTCTTTTAACTTATCGGCGAAATTACCTCTACTTTACTCATTTATTTGAATAACTGTAGTAAGAATTGCACAATTTCCATAATAATTTTTAACAGACCTGAACTTTCTGTGCTTTGTGGCTGTGGTTCATTTGCTTGCTGCGCTTGTGGTTGAGCCTCAATTTTAGCCAAAACTTCCGCCATGGTTCCTTCATAACTGGCACTTGCTTTAAACAATTGTTGCGTGGCGAGAATGTCCTTTTGAGCAACGGATGCAGCACATTTACTCTTTGTATCTGTCGTGTTTAAGCTAATCGCTTGATTGGCTTTTACGTTGCTTGCTTTGAGTGGCAAATTATAAATTTTGCGTTTTTCGCTGTCTTTTAAGGTTGGAAATAGATTAATCCCAATTTTTTCTTCGAGCGCACAAATACTTAACAGTTCCACCTGTGGCTTTGGCTCATTCATATCATTACTGACATAGTACGCACCAATTACCCCACTTTGTGGTGCATAAATGGCTTTATAAGTGGCTGTAGGGACTAAAACTTTGCCATTGCCAATCGTCTTAATATTTTTACCTGAATATTCAGGGCCTGTAATCACATAAAGGGCTCGCTGTTGTTTAGTGACAAGAGCACGCACCCCTTGCTCAATTGCAAGCCAAACTTGTTGATTATTTTGTGGGGTTTGCGGCACCATATTGGCTAAAGAAAAGCTGTCATGTTGCGCAGCTTTGGTTGGCATATCAGCATTGGGGGCTAAGCCTCCTCGGTCATAGCCCGAACCACGATAATCTTTTAAAGTGGCGCGTGCACCTTGAACTAGCTCTTCTTCATGGAAGTTGTCGTTTCGTGGAATTTTTGTGCTTAAACGTTGAGGGGTTAAATATTCTGCTACCCAAAATGAGCTTTTAGAAATGCCTGAATGCATGGCATTAAAACCGTTTAGACATAAAGCCGTGGTGTCTTTTTTTAAGCTGTCACGCTGCAATTGTGGTGCAGTTTCTTGATAAAACTGATCTAAACAAGGATAGCTAGCGTGGGAATATTGAAATATTCCCACAGCCAACGTAAAGCCTAGCATCAGATAAGATAAGTTATTCATTTATTATCATGCTCGCAGATTGAATCATTATTCATTTCTTGATTTTTTTTAGATTATTCTCTTATTTTGAGTACCTGTAGTAAGAGTTGCACAATTTCCATAATAGTTTTTAACAGACCTGAACTTTCTGTACTTTGTGGCTGTGGTTCTACAGACTTTGGTTCATTTGCTTGCTGCGCTTGTGGTTGAGCTTCAATTTTAGCTAAAACTTCCGCCATCGTTCCTTCATAACTTTCACTTGGCTGAAACAATTGTTGCGTGGTTTGAATTTGTTTTTGTGTAACAGCTGTTGCACATTTACTCTTTGTATCTGTCGTGTTTAAGGTGATCGTTTGATCGGCTTTTACGTTGCTTGCTTTGAGCGGCAAATTATAAATTTTACGTTTTTCGCTGTCTTTTAAAGTTGGAAATAGATTAATCCCAATTTTCTCTTCGAGCGCACAAATACTTAACAGTTCTACCTGTGGTTTTGGCTCGTTGATATCATTACTAACATAATACGCACCAATTACCCCACTTTGTGGTGCATAAATGGCTTTATAAGTTGCGGTGGGTACCAATAAACCATTACCTAAACGCTTAATATTTTTACCTGAATATTCAGGGCCTGTAATCACATAAAGGTCTTGCTTTTGTTTAGTGACAAGGGCACGAACACCCTCTTCTAGCTCACGCCACACTTGTTGGTTATTTTGTTTAGTTTGCGGCACCATATTGGCTAAAGAAAAGCTGTCATGTTGCGCAGCTTGGGTTGGCATATCAGCATTTGGTGCCATATGACCACGGTCATAGCCCGAACCACGATAATCTTTTAAAGCGGCGCGTGCACCTTGAACTAACTCTTCTTCATGGAAGCTGTCTTCACGCTTAATTTTAATGCTTAGACGTTCAGGAGTTAAATATTCTGCCACCCAAGAAGAGGTTTTAGACACACCTGAATGCATGGCATTAAAACCGTTTAGACATAAAGCCGTGGTGTCTTTTTTTAAGCTGTCACGCTGCAATTGTGGCGCAGTTTCTTGATAAAACTGATCTAAACAAGGCGTCGGCTTGCTATTGGCGGCCGCCATACTTAATGTGGCAGCACCTGCCAGTGCTAAACATAAAATGCGAGAAAAAGAATTAAACGTTGCCATGTTAAACATCAATGTCAGATCAAAAAAGAGCAAGCAGTATAGGCTGAGCATGTCTGAAAAGCTATGCTAAACCAACTGTGCGACTAACCACTGTAGCAAGGCAAAAAACCATGTCAAAAGCTTAGCCTTTATACGCTCCAACCATGGCGTTGCAACAAATTCAGAGCCTTGCTTTTGCTGTGCAACTTGCGCTTTTAAACTCTCGGCTTCGCATTGGCTGGTACTGTCCCAATAGGCATATTGCCAGTCAAAATCTAGATCAGCTTGCATCGGGAGTTGATACACATCACGCTTTTTTTCAGCGC
>NZ_CANQLZ010000069.1 GCF_947624825.1 uncultured Acinetobacter sp. | reverse complement strand
TCTTCAGCAACGTCTTGTACTTTGAACAAGTCAACGCCAGTGTCCATACCCATACGGTTTGCAACTGCGATGAACAATTCAAGTGGCGTGTTACCCGCGCCCGCACCAAGACCTGCAGATGCTAAGTCAACACGTACTGCGCCTGCTTGAACCGCAGCAACAGTATTTGATACACCCATACCTAAGTTATGGTGACCGTGGAAACCTAGCTCAATGCTTGGATCCAAGTGTTGACGTAAATGATCTACGCGATCTGTTACATCTTGAGGAAGCATGTAACCTGCAGAATCTGTTACATAGATACAGTTTGCACCGTAAGACACCATCTTCTTCGCTTCTTCTAAAAGACGCTCAGGAGTTGCCATGTGAGCAAGCATTAAGAAGCCCACTGTGTCCATTTCTAATTTACGTGCAGCTGTGATGTGCTGTTCTGAACAATCTGCTTCTGTACAGTGTGTTGCAACACGAATAGTAGATACACCAATTTCGTGCGCCATGTGTAAATGGTCAACCGTACCGATCCCAGGTAAAAGTAATGCAGATACTTTTGCATTCTTCATACGTGGCACAACAGCAGATAAATATTCTTCGTCAGTTGCAGCAGCAAAACCGTAGTTTACTGATGAACCACCAAGACCGTCACCGTGTGTGACTTCAATTAAAGGTACGCCTGCATCATCAAGTGCTGTTGAAATTGCAATCATTTGCTCAACAGTGGTTTGATGGCGCTGTGGGTGCATACCATCACGTAACGTCATATCATGAACAATAATCTTAGACATGTGGTTGCTCCTTAAGCTTCTTTATTGAATACGTGTTCAGCAAACATTTCTGCAGTACGTGCAGCTGCTGCTGTCATGATGTCTAGGTTACCTGCATATTTAGGTAAGAAGTCACCAAGACCTTCTACTTCTAAGAAGATAGACACACGGTTGCCATCAAAAATTGGACCGTTTACAAGTTTGTAACCTGGTACATATTTTTGCACTTCTTTAATCATTGCATGTACTGATTCAGTGATCGCAGCTTGATCTGGCTCACCTTCAACTAAGCAATGTACTGTGTCACGCATCATGAGTGGTGGTTCAGCAGGGTTAATGATGATGATCGCTTTACCTTGTTTAGCACCGCCAACTTTCTCAATTGCGCCCGCAGTTGTACGTGTAAACTCATCAATGTTTTTACGTGTACCAGGACCCACTGATTTTGTTGATACAGTCGCAATGATTTCGCCATATTCAACAGGTTGAACACGAGAAACCGCAGCCACCATAGGAATGGTTGCTTGACCACCACATGTCACCATGTTTACGTTTGGCACTTCGCCCGCTGCAAGCAATGCTTCTAAGTTTACAGGTGGTACGCAGAATGGACCAATTGCAGCCGGTGTTAAGTCAATCATTAACACGCCAAGTTCATTTAATTTACGGCTGTTTTCAGCATGTACATAAGCAGACGTTGCATCAAATGCAATTTTAATGTCGTCTTCTAGTACGTGTGGAAGTAAACCGTCTACGCCTTCAGCTGTGGTTTTTAAACCCATTTTTGCAGCACGCGCAAGACCTTCAGAAGTTGGGTCAATACCCACCATCCATACTGGCTCTAACCATTCGCTACGTTGCAATTTGTAAAGCAAATCAGTACCAATGTTACCTGGACCGATCATTGCACATTTAATCTTTTTCATGAATGTACTCTCTAAATTTGGGTTTATTCAGCAGCAAAAGCAGCAGTCACTGAACCAAAGCCTTCGATTTCAACTTTAAATTCATCACCTGGGTTTGCAACAACCATTGGACCTAACGCACCTGATAAAATGATGTCGCCTGCAAGTAATGGACGACCACGGCGTACCATTTCATCTGCAAGCCATACTGCTGCATTGAGTGGGTTAGCAAGACAAGCTTTACCCACACCTTGCGATACCACTTCATCACCACGTGTCATGGTCATTTTGCAATTCACAAGATCAAGGTTTTCAAGTTTTACAGGACGTGAACCTAGAACAAATGCTGCACTTGATGCGTTATCAGCCACTGTATCAATCAATGAGATTTTCCAGTTTTCGATACGGCTATCCACCACTTCTACCGCAGGTAATGCATAATCAGTTGCACTGATAATGTCTGCGTAAGTGTGTTTTTCTTTGGTTAAATCTGATTTGATCACCAATGCGATTTCCGCTTCAACTTTAGGTTGAATCAATAGACCCGCAGGAATCGCTTCACCATCGCCATAAGCCATATCGGCAAACAACATACCAAAGTCAGGTGAGTCCACGCCCAATTGCTTTTGTACAGCAACTGAGGTTAGACCAATTTTACGACCTACAAGGCGACGACCTTCTGCAAGTGCACGTTTGGTATTTACTTCTTGAACTGCATAAGCAATATTTACGTCAGCAGTTTCACCGCCTAATTGTGGACGGATCGGTGCGATCGCAGCTTGATTGACTTCCGCATCACGGAGTGCTTGAGCAACTGATTCAACAACAGCAGAATTCGACATCAATGTTTCCTTAAACTGCAAAAATTGGACATCTATCTAAGTCAAAGTTTGAAGCAAAACCGCAACATGCATTGATGCAACATGGCTTGTTATGCACGCTAAAACTTAGATGGATGTATAAACTACTTTAGCATCGACAAAATAACGCGCTTATGCCAATACTTATTTTATTTTTTTCAATAGCTAATACCTATAAATATTTTTTATTCTTTTCTATTTAAATCAAAAATTTATACTATGTTATTGTTCTAAGCTTCAGCTATAAACTGCTGCTAAAAGCCAAATTATGCTTACATTTTAAGCATAATAAGACTAATAGCGTAGAACAAAATCTTTACAGAATCACTCTAGACTTACATTTATTAGCTTAGGGTTTTGGCGTTAAAATTACTATGCGCCAATAGGCTTAATTTGTATCAAGTTGCTAAAACAACCGCCTCTTAGCCCGAAGCTGCCACTGCTTGCTGAGTGAGTGTCTGCAAAAATTGGCTTAAGTCACTTACATTTTGGGCAATATAAATCGGATGATAACGTTGTAATACCTCAACAGCATGCACACCATACGCCACGCCAACACTTGGCATACCTATGTGTTGTGCCATACTCAAATCATAAGAAGTATCCCCCACCATAATCGCCTCATTGGCTTGAATGCCAGTATGTTGCAAAATCTCTGCTAGCATTAATGGGTCAGGTTTAGATTTGGTTTCACTTGCAGCACGCGTCGCCACAAATAAATCTTGGCTTTGGGTTTGCGCCAAGACACGATCAAGTCCTTTACGGCTTTTGCCCGTGGCTACTGCCAATTGTATGCCTTGGGCTTTAAGATGCTGCAACATGTCACTGATACCTACAAACCATGCATCGCCTTTGGAATGCGCCACATAATGTTCTGAATAACACTGCAAAATATCAGCATGTAATTCAGGCACCTGTGGAAACAGGGTGTGTGCCACTTCAGGTAAACCTAAACCAATAATACTTTTGGCGTCTTCATGAGTGAGAGGCTGCTTAAATTGCTCGGCTGCAAATTGTAAACTTGCCACAATTTGCCCGACCGAATCAAACAAGGTGCCATCCCAATCAAAAATGATTAGTTTAAGCGCTGCACTCATATGACTTATCTTCCATTGTTTATGCCTTACACAATAAACCCTGTTGGCAAATGAACAGCGCAAATGTGTGCTATCAATTTCCCCACAGGGTGCTTAGGTTTAACTTATTTCAGTTAAAGCGACTTATTCGTCATCTACATCAGGGACAATTACAGGATCGGCTTTTTGCGCACGCAATTGTGCCACAATGCTTTGCATATCTTCAGGCAATGGTGCTTCAATGACAGGATAGCCCGGAATTTCAAGACGCATGGCATGTAAACATAAACGACGTGGTTTTGGACCACGATATTGAGTTTCGTGACCATATTTATCATCTCCAACCAGTGGATGACCAATACTTAAACCATGCACACGAATTTGATGGGTACGACCTGACAGTGGTGAGGCATGTACCAAAGTGGCATGCATAAAGCGCTCTTTCACATTCCACTGAGTTTTTGACTCTTTACCTTCTTTAGATACACAGACACGACGCTCACCATTGGCAAGTTCGTAACGATGCAACGGTTGATCAATCAACTGCTTATCTAAAGCAACTTTACCTTTCACCACAGCTGCATAGGTTTTTTGAATTTTGTGCTCACGTAACAGGTCTTGTAGGTTTTTCAGCACACTACGTTTTTTAGAAATCATCACCAAACCTGAAGTATCACGGTCAATACGATGAATCAGTTCTAAATATTTTTTGCCACTAGCAGCACGTAAGCCTTCAATTAAGCCATACGCCACACCACTACCGCCATGTACCGCAATTCCTGATGGTTTATTGACCACCATTAAGCCTTCATCTTCGTACACTACGCGGCTGAGTAAGCTTTGTGCCACTTTGTCTGATACAGGTGCTGCTTCTTCTTTTTGTTCAAAACGAATTGGCGCCACACGAATTTGATCGCCAATTTTAAGCTTAGTTTCAGCTTTGATACGTTTTTTATTAACGCGAACTTGACCTTCGCGAATTAAGCGATAAATCCGGCTCTTTGGAACACCCTTTAAACGGGTAAATAAAAAGTTATCAATACGCTGTCCGTCTTGATGTTCATCAACTTCGAACCAAGTCACGGCTTGCCATTGTTGGGTAGAATTCATACAGTTGTTATGACCTAAAAAAATACTAAAATTGGATAAAAAATGTTCGGTTAGGCTATTCTTTTCACAAGAAAGATCAGTTTAGCCCATAGGCAGATGATGCAAGGTTTGATATAGTCAGCGCACGGAAACCGCCGTAACTGAGTCGGAATTTAAACAGTAGCCCCTTGTTGGGTCAATGTTCAATTAAATGAATCACTCAATAGCTCGGAAAGGTCCCAAAAGAATATGCCAACGCCGAGGGCTTATTATATCGGCAAAACTTGCAAACTGTTGCGTTAATTTGTACCTCGGTACATAAATCAGTTTGCCCGAAAAAATATGTCGCCAATCTTCAGATTGGTTTTTAAACGTAAACTGATACACATCAGATTCGTCGCCCCTGTACTCTTTCAGGCTACAGCGTTTGATGCATTGGATCTGCACAATTTGTAAAGATACGACGTTCATTCCGTATCAAGTCGTTCTCTTCAAAAGAAGAATTCGCTTCGAGCAATGTGACAGTGAAAGTTATTCATCCAATGCACCGCATGTCCGCCAGTGACAAGAGACAGGTTGACTTTAATCATTCAAGATTAAAGCCGTATTGCTTATCCATCAATACGAGAATCATACGCCTTTGCCACCTCATTTGGCAGGTAAAAAAAGCTTAGAAAAAATCTGAGCGTTGATCCGTGATGTTTATGAGCAAATCGCGACCTTGTGCTGTGTATCACTATAAGGTGTTACACCCATGAAACGTATGTTGATTAATGCAACACATGCCGAAGAAATTCGCGTTGCACTTGTCACAGGTCAGCGTCTTTACGATTTTGATTTAGAAAACCGCACCCGTGAACAAAAGAAGTCTAATATCTACAAAGGTCACGTGACGCGTGTTGAACCGTCACTTGAAGCTGTGTTTGTTGAATATGGTGCACAGCGTCAAGGCTTCTTGTCGATGCGTGAAATTGCCAATTCATATTACAAAGCCGACCCACGCCAAACTTCAAATATTCGTGAATTGATTACCGAAGGCACTGAGCTTTTGGTTCAAGTTGAAAAAGAAGAACGTGGCAATAAAGGCGCAGCTTTATCGACCTTTATCTCGCTTGCGGGTCGTTATTTAGTTCTTATGCCAAATAATCCAAAAGGTGGCGGTATTAGCCGTCAAATTTCGGGTTCGGTACGTGAAGAACTCAAAGAAATGTTGGCTGCATTAAACATTCCACGTGGTATGAGCGTGATTGTGCGTACTGCCGGCATTGGTCGTTCACAAGAAGAATTACAGCTTGATTTACAGCACTTACTTGACCTTTGGGCGCAAATTCAAAGCACCTCAAGTTCAGGTCCATCACCAATGCTGGTGCATCAAGAAGCAGGTGTGGTTACCCGTGCTATTCGTGATTACTTACGTGATGATGTCGCTGAAATCTTAATTGACTCAGAACAAGCCTATAACGAAGCCTATAACTTTGTTAAAGCCGTGATGCCACGTCAGTTAGACAAATTAAAAACCTATACCTTAAATGAGCCACTATTTGCTCATTTTGGTGTTGAAAGCCAAATCCAAACTGCTTATGAACGTGAAGTGAAACTTCCTTCAGGTGGTTCAATTGTGATTGATCAAACTGAAGCTTTAGTCTCAATTGATATTAACTCAGCTAAATCAACTCGCGGTCATGATGTTGAAGAAACTGCGCTTAACACCAACTTAGAAGCAGCCGAAGAGATTGCTCGCCAATTACGTTTACGTGATATTGGTGGTTTGGTGGTGATTGACTTTATTGACATGACCAAAGACCGTAACCAACGTATGGTTGAAGCCAAACTTCGTGAAGCGACGCAAAGCGACCGCGCACGCATTCAATTTGGTCAATTGTCACGTTTTGGTTTAATGGAAATGAGCCGTCAGCGCTTACGTCCATCATTAGAAGAAGCGACAGGTTATGTCTGCCCACGTTGTCACGGTACTGGTATGGTGCGTGATTTACGTTCGTTGTCTTTATCGATTATGCGTAAAGTGGAAGAAATTGCTTTACGTGAACGTCATGGTGAAGTTCAAGTTCAAGTGCCTGTTGAAATTGCAGCGTTCTTACTCAACGAAAAACGCCATAGCTTGGTGTATTTAGAGCAAACCTCAAATGCGCGTGTGACTGTACTGCCGCATCCGCATTTAGAAACACCACACTATGAAATTTCATATAACCCTGAAGGCTTTGCGCCAACCAGTTACGAGCGTACAGAAGCTACGCGTAACAGCGAAAAAGAACTGGGTTATGAATCATCTGAGTGGCATTTAGAAGAAGCAGAACATACTCCTGCTCCTGCTGCACCACAACAAGAAAAACAACCTCCAAAACGTGCCAAACAAGCACAGCACAATGTAGCGCCTGCTCAACAACCACAAGTGGCGGCGCCTGCCCCTGCTGTGGCAGCGTCAAGCCCATGTGCATGGTTAGAAAACTTGTTTGTTCAAAAACAAGCAAAAACCGTGGATCAAGCACGTACTGCCAACAATGCTGCTGCTGCCATTGAACAAATGGTGAATGGTGGTGCGGTCAGCCGTGGTCAATTTGGTGAAGTGAAGCATGCTGTTGCAGCAACCGCAGCACCTGTGGTTGAAAGCAGTAATGCATATTTAGCACCATCTACGGTGGCTAAACCTGAACGCGAAGCTGAAAAAGTTGAACGTGAAGAGCGTCCACGTCACAACAATAACAACAAAAAACCGCGCAACAATAAACACAAAGAACCGCGTGAACAAGTGGCTGTGACACCGGAGCCTGTACAACATCAAGTACATGAAGAAGTGATCCAAATCTCACGTCAAGAGCAACGTCAAGAAGCGCGTGAGAACAAACGCAATTCACGTCGTCCGCATCCAAACCATGAGCAAAACCCAGCACAAGTAGAGGCGCAAGCCACTGAACCTGCTGTACCACGCCGTGACCGTCGTAATCAACCACGTCCAGAACGTCCAGTACGTCAACGTGATCCAAGTGTGTTAAACAACGACACTGCTGCACCAGTTGCACCTGTAGCTTCGATCAATGAACAGCAACCTAAAGTTGAAGTCATTGACGCACCACGCTCAGAAATGATGGCAACAGCATTGGTGGTGAATGTTGATCAAGCACAAAGCGAAATCGTGGCATTAGCTCCTGCACAAGCTGCTCCTGCGCCTGTGGTTAAAGCCGAACGCCAAGAACGTCAAGAGCGTCCACAACGTCAGCCAAAACCTGAGCCACGTGAACGTCGTGCTGAAAAAGCAGCTGCTCCAGTTGCCGAAGTTGTTGTGGCTGAAGTTGCAGTGGTTGCGCCAGCAAGCGAACAGCCTGTGCAAGCAGCAGTCAAACGTGCCAGCAATGATCCACGTCAACGCCGTCGTGAACAACGCCAAGCCAAAGCACAGCACACTCAAGCACCAAAATTGCGTGCCACTGAAGTACCAACTTTAGCGCAGTACAGCATTGGTAGCTTGATTCGCAAAGTCTACGGTGAAGATTGTTCTGTATTAATTGAACAATTTGGTTTATTACCAACCTTTAACCGTGCATTGCAAAAATTCACCGATGAGTATGCAGCAAGCTTTGCAAGCTCAACAGTGAGCACTGATGTTGTTGCCGAGAAAAAGCCGGTTACGCGTGATGTAGAAGTGACTAAAGCACAACCGCAAGCTGAACCTGCAGCTGTGCTTGACTTAACGCCACCTAAAGCTATTAGCCGTATGGCCAATGACCCTCGTGAACGTCGTCGTTTAGCAAAACAAGCTGCTGAACAAGCGTTTGAACAAGCTAAAAAAGCACAACACACTGAAGTTACACCTGAGGTAATTGAGGTGGTTGCTAACGAAGTAGCTGTGACTGTAGATGTATTAACTGAAACTCCAGTTGCTGTAGATGCACCAGTCGCTTGTGTAGAAGTAGCAGCTGTTGCAATTGAGGCGGTTGTTGAAGATGCACCTGTTGCTGAAGTAACTCAACAGCTAGAAGCAGCAAACACGGATGCACCTGTTGTAGATGTACCTGCTGAAACACCGCCTACGGAAGTGCTAAGCCAAGATGATGCTGTGATTGCAGCTGATGCTGAAGCACACACTGCACCTGAAATTGAAGATGACGCCGATAAAGCGAGCAAAGATAAAAATGCACGCCCTCGTCGTCCTCGCGGTCGTCCACCGAAAAAGGTTCCACCTGCCACTGAATAATACACGTGGTAGGCTGAAGTCTAAAAAGACCTAGTCACTTCGGTGACTAGGTCTTTTTCATGATTTTATTTAAGTTGTATAGCGCCTGCTATTGTAAGATAAACCATCTGATCCCCTAGTCCCTGAGATTAGATGACAAATAAAAAATAGGATTCTTATGAGCCAAACATCACAGAGCCATCTGATTGGTATTGCTGAAGTTGCAGCAAAATTACCCAAGTTTATGCGTAAAGTGCCACATTTGGTCACTGGTCTGAAACAAGCTTATTTGCGTACTCCAACTACTCCCACCGGACTAGGATTGGCCTTTGAAAAAGCAGTCAAACGCCATCCTCATGGTATAGCCTTGCTATTTGAAGAGCAAAAATTTAGCTACAACCAACTCAATGCATGGGCCAACCAAATTGCACACTACTACCTGTCTTTAGGGGTACGTAAAGGTGATGTGATTGCCGTGATGTTAGAAAATCGCCCTGAACTGATTGCAACCGTGATTGGCTTGGCCAAACTTGGTGTGACCGCAGCGCTTGTGAATAGCTCACAAAGTGGTAAAGTCCTCATTCATAGCATTAATTTAGTCAAGCCGATTGCTTTAATTGTGGGTGAAGAATGCCGTGCGGCAGTTGATGAAATTCGTCAAGGGATTGAAATTAATGAAGATCGCTTTTATTGGTTTGCCGACCAAGCCACCACTGTAAATCCCGGTAGTTCACCTAGTGGTTATTTAAATTTAGCCAAAGTAGTTGATCATTTTGCGCGTTTTAACCCACCGACCACGGCAAAAGTGCAAGGCAAAGACGGACTGTTTTACATTTATACCTCCGGTACTACCGGCTTACCCAAAGCTGTTATTTTTAGCAACAGCCGTTGGACATTGGCGTATGGCACCTATGGCCACGTTTTAGCGCTCAATAAAAATGATGTCATGTATGTGACCTTACCGCTGTATCACGCGACAGGTATTGTAGTGTGTTGGTGTGGTGTGATTGCAAGTAGTGGTGCTTTAGCCATCCGTCGTAAATACTCCACTTCCTCATTTTGGCAAGATGTGAAAAAATTTGATGCATCTGCAATCGGTTATGTCGGTGAGTTATGCCGCTATTTAATGGATGCACCAGAATCTGAGCTTGACCGTGAGCATCGTGTTAAAAAGATGATTGGCAATGGCATGCGCCCCAATATTTGGGACAAATTCAAAGCACGTTTTGGGGTAGAAGAAGTCCTAGAGCTGTATGGTTCTAGCGAAGGTAATGTAGGCTTTAGTAACGTATTTAACTTTGACAACACAGTGGGTTTTTCACCTACCCCTTATGCAGTGATTGAATTTGATAAAGACAAAAATGAGCCAATTTTAGATGCCAAAGGCTATTGCAAACGGGTCAAAAAAGGCGAAACGGGGTTATTGATTGGTAAAATCACCCGTCGCTCACCCTTTGATGGTTATACCGACAGCAGCAAAAATAAAGCTGTGATTATGCAAAATGTCTTCAAACAAGGCGATGCATACTTTAATACTGGCGACTTAGTACGTGATATTGGTTTCCGTCATGCACAATTTATTGACCGTTTGGGTGATACTTTCCGCTGGAAAGGCGAAAATGTATCTACTACACAAGTTGAAAATATTGTCAGTGACTATGAAAAAATCGCCAATGCCGTGGTGTATGGAGTAGAAGTACCACATACCAATGGTCGTGCCGGTATGGTTGCCATTACCTTAGCTGAACATTGCAGCCTAACTGAGCAAGATTTAAGCAATATGCTCACGCATTTTAAGGCTGAGTTACCAAGCTATGCAGTACCTCTGTTTATTCGTGTGCAAGAACAGGTAGAAACTACAGGCACTTTTAAATATCTTAAAAATAAACTCAAGACCCAAGGTTTTAACATTTATGAAACCAATGAAAGAATTTTGGTGCTCTTGCCCGGTCAAAAAAGCTACTGTGATTTAACGCCTGAGCTTTATGAAAACATCCAAGCTTATAAATATCGCTTCTAATTTGTTTGTTTTTTGACATAAAAAATGCAATTTGCTGTATTTATAAACAAACATACACAATTTTGTGATTTTTTACTTGCGCTGTCAGTCAATCTTGCTACAATACGACCCATCAAAACGAGATGGGTCGTTAGCTCAGTTGGTAGAGCAGTAGACTTTTAATCTATTGGTCCCGCGTTCGAGTCGCGGACGACCCACCACTTATTTTGATCAATCTTTGAGATGGGTCGTTAGCTCAGTTGGTAGAGCAGTAGACTTTTAATCTATTGGTCCCGCGTTCGAGTCGCGGACGACCC
>NZ_CANQLZ010000068.1 GCF_947624825.1 uncultured Acinetobacter sp. | reverse complement strand
CATGCCTAATGGATTCCTATTTGGTCTTGCTTCCGGTGGGGTTTACCTCGCCATGAACTGTTGCCAGCCATGCGGTGCGCTCTTACCGCACCCTTTCACCCTTACCTTCGAATCTAATTGCTTAGATACATATTGAAGGCGGTCTTCTCTCTGCTGCACTTGCCGTCGGTTTGCACCGCCCAGGCGTTACCTGGCACCTTGCCCTATGAAGCCCGGACTTTCCTCCCCTGCTTCAATCACTAAGATCTCCACAGCAGCGATCGTCTGGCCCACTTCGAGCGGCATTCTAACAAACTTTGCAATTAATTGCTTGCGCTTTTTTGAGCAATCAGTGTTTTATATTTTTCCATAAGTGCATCATGACTTTCGACATGATTGGGATCATTTGGAATACAATCGACTGGACAAAATAGTTGGCACTGCGGTTTGTCGTAATGTCCTACACATTCGGTACATAGATCAGGGTGAATTTCATAAATCACCTCCCCCATGAAAATGGCTTCATTAGGACACACAGGTTCACACACATCGCAATTAATGCATTCATCGGTAATATATAAGGACACTCTACCAACCTTGTTGTAGCTTGCGTTTAAAGGCCTCGACCACCACTGGCGGTACAAATTTAGTCACATCACCTTGTAAACGCGCAATTTCTCGCACCAATGTCGAAGAAATAAATGAATATTGCTCCGAGGGCGTTAAAAACACTGCCTCAAAATTTGAGTCTAACTGACGATTCATATTTGCCAATTGAAACTCATATTCAAAATCAGAGACAGCACGTAGACCACGCAGTACTGCAGTTGCCTTTTGCTCACGGAAAAAATTCACCAACAAGCCATCAAAGCCTACAAATTCAACATTAGATAAATGACCTAACGACGCTTGTGCTAAAGCTACGCGCTCATCCAAAGTGAAAATGGGGTTTTTATGATGACCTATGGCAATTGCCACCACCACTTCATCAAACATTTTAGCTGCACGTGTGACAAGATCAACGTGCCCATTGGTGATAGGATCAAATGTGCCTGGATAAATCACGCGAGTTTTAGACATCCACTGTACTCTATTTATTGTGTTCGAGCGCTATTCTAACAAAAAGCATGTTTTGGGGTGAACCAAAACTTCAATTGCTGCAATTTTTTAGCCAGTAAAATTTATGAATTGTCAGCATCGCCCGCTTGGGGCACAATAGTGCTTAAGTTGGGAAGTGTCTTATTATGGCAAAAATATCAGTAGTGAAAAAAAATAATGGTGGGACGATTGCACAAAATAAACGTGCACGTCACGACTATTTTATTGAAGAAAAATTTGAAGCGGGTCTGTCTTTACAAGGTTGGGAAGTCAAATCGTTACGTGCTGGCCGTATGACCTTAAGTGAAAGCTATGTGACCTTTAAAAATGGTGAAGCTTATCTTTTTGGTGCGCAAATTCAGCCTTTGCTATCCGCGTCTACGCATGTGGTGCCTGAATCCACGCGTACGCGTAAATTGCTGCTCAGCCGTCGCGAACTGGATAAACTGTTGGGTGCAGTCAATCAAAAAGGTTATTCATGCGTACCTTTGGTGTGTTATTGGAAAGGACCCTTAGCCAAGCTTGAAATTGCTTTGGTAAAAGGTAAACAATTGCATGACAAACGTGCCACCGAAAAAGACCGTGATTGGCAACGTGATAAAGCACGCATTATGCATAAATAAGAAAAAACCTCCATATTGGAGGTTTTTTCTTTTACAGAGTTGAATGATCTTTGGGTTGAATAAATACAAAGGTCGCCATACGCCCGGTTTTGGCTGCACGGCGATAGGAAAAATAATCCTCATGTTGAGCATAGGTACATTGATCACCACCAAAGACTTGAGTGATACCGTGTTGTTTTAAAATGTAACGTGCAATTGCGTATAAATCAGCATAAAACTTATTGGCGTGTTTACTTGCCACAAATGCAGAGGCTAAAACTGGATATTTATCACAAAATGCTGCCTTAACTTCGGCTCCCACTTCAAAACACGGCTGACTAATGGCTGCACCTAACCATGCCCATGTGGCTTGAGTGTGCAAAGCAGCCACCGTATTTTCAATGATGCCATTGGCAAGACCTTTCCAACCTGCATGTAAATTTGCCACCTCAGTACCATCTTGATTGCCTAATACCACAGGTAAACAATCGGCTGTCATCATTATTAAGGCATGACCTTGACTTGAGGTGACCAAAGCATCGCCCTCTTGTGCAAGCAAAGTTGCCTGTGCATCTACACGGTGACACAGCACACTATGGGTTTGATTCAGCCACGTCATTTGATTAACGCCAAAGCCATGCAATTGATTAAGCAACGCAATGCGATGCTGTTGTACACGCAGCGGCTCATCGCCGACATGTAAGGCCAAATTAAAGCCATGTAAACTTGCGTGTTGAGTGGCGATGCTTGCCTCATGCGCAATGCGCGTTTGCCCGACATACACGCCTTTTGGCACACCAGATACAAATTGCATGATATTGATCCTGAAAAAAACAAAAATGGCTATCTTCTCAGATAGCCACCTTTTAAATTAATAGGCTTTATTTTCGCTACGTAACACTTCAACCAATGAGTTAAAGTCTTCTGGCCACGGTGCTTCAAACATCATCTCTTCGCCTGAACGTGGATGTACCAAGCCAAGTTTAGCTGCATGTAGTGCTTGACGTCTAAAACCGCGCAAGGTGGCATTGAGTAATTCTGATGCACCAGCTGGCACACGTACCCGTGGCATATACACCGGATCACCAATTAAACCAAAACCAATGTAGCTAAAATGCACACGGATTTGGTGCGTACGACCTGTTTCAAGGCGCGCTTGTACACGAGTAAAATGTTGAAAACGCTCTTTAACATTATAGTGCGTCACTGCATCTTTACCACCAGGTAATACCGTCATTTTAACGCGTTCAAACAGATGGCGTTTGATAGGCTCATCAATGGTACCACCGGCAATCATATTGCCATATACAATCACATCATAAACGCGGTACACCGACTTTTTCGCCAATTGCTTACTTAAAGAAAATTGCGCTTCTAAGTTTTTTGCCACCACCAAAAGACCAGAGGTGTCTTTGTCGATACGATGTACTAAACCTGCACGAGTCAGTTCTGCCGATTTAGGGTAGTGATGTAATAAGGCATTGACTAAGGTACCCGAGCTATTGCCTGCACCCGGATGCACCACCATACCCACAGGTTTATTCACCACTAAAATATCATCGTCTTCATAAACAATATCAAGTGGAATATCTTCAGGTAGGCTGCGAGTTTGTGCTTCAAGCTCTACATCTAGTGTCAACACTTCTGTGCCTTCACATTTGTATTTTGGTTTTACCGCTTGACCATCTACCAATAAATGACCTTCTTTCAGCCATTGTTTAAGTTTTTCGCGTGAAAAGTCATTCCATACTAAGGCTGCCACTTGGTCAATTCGTTGACCTAAATAGCGCTCATCAAGTTCAACTTGCAATGTTAAACGTGTTGCAGTTGTTTCTGAAGTATGGTTATCTGCATCCTCAGAATCTTCAATCAAATTGAAATCAGTTTCAGGGATATTAGAATCGGAAGATTGTACTTGGGTCATTTGCTCATTCAGACAAAAGTGATTTAATGGTGCAATTGTAGCTTATTGCCCGTATTAACAGAGGAATTTTTATGTCGCTGCCACGTTATAAAATGACAATGCTTGTGCTAACGCTTGGCGCTGCATCTGCAATTGTGGGTTGTAGCAGTAATCCAAAAAAACAAGTGGTCGATCAAGGGCCACAATCGAGTGAACAAGTGTACATTCAAAAAGCTCAAAAAGCACTTGAACGCGGTCAACATGTTGAAGCAGTCAAACATTTAGAAGCAATTGATACCTACTTCCCTACGGGTAATTATGCCACACAAGCTCAACTGGAGCTGATGTACGTTAAATTTCAACAAAAAGAATACGAAGGTGTCGTAACGCTAGCTGATCGTTTTATTCGTATGAATCCTGATCATCCACAAGCAGAATATGCCTATTACGTGCGTGGCGTGGCCAATATGGAACAAAACTACCACACCATGTTGCGTTATACCTCACTTAAGCAAGCGCATCGTGATGTCAGCTATTTAAAAGTGGCGTATCAAAACTTTGTTGATTTTATTCGTCGCTATCCATCTAGTACCTATGCGGTTGATGCAGCACAACGTATGCAATTTATTGGGCAAGAGCTTGCAGAAGCTGAGATGAATGCTGCACGTTTTAATTTAAAACGTAAAGCATGGGTGGCTGCACTTGAACGTGGTCAATGGGTAGTTGAGTATTATCCTAAAACCCCACAAGTGCCTGAAGCTTTAGCCACCATTGCCTATAGCTACCAAAAATTAGGCGATCAAGCCTCAGCACAGCAATATATTGATGTACTTCAACTCAATTATCCACATTTGATTAAAGCCAATGGCGAAGTCAATTTACGTGCTGCACGCTCAGAAGAAAGTTGGTTAAACCGCACCACTTTGGGTATTTTGGGTCGTGAAGCCAAAACCAATTTAGATCAAGATACCTCAACAAATGACACCGAAAAACGTAGTTTAAGCAATCGTTTAAGTTTTGGGTTATTGGATCGTCCAACACAAGACTGATCTTAAGGTTCGCATTTTTAGCAAGGGCAAGTTATCATACTTGCCCTTTTTGTTGATTCAAATGGGAAAGTCGTTTAGTTTTTAAACGCAAATCTTTTTTCTTGTTTGGTAAAATGGCACTGATACACGATGGCAATTCCTCAGCATATTATTGATCAGGTCGTCGATCGCACCGACATTGTCGATTTGATTAGTCAGCGCGTGAAACTCAAAAAAACCGGCCGCACTTATTCAGGTTGTTGTCCATTTCACCAAGAAAAAAGCCCCTCTTTTCATGTATATCGTGACAAACAGTATTTCCACTGCTTTGGCTGTCAAGCCAATGGTAATGCCATTCGATTTTTAATGGACATCGACAATCGTAATTTTGTTGAAGTGATGAAAGACTTGGCCTCCCAAGCCGGTATTGAGCTGCCTAAAGACGATATAGATAACAAAAAGCGCATTGCCTATAAACGTGATGTTAAACCTGCACCGAGTGTAAGCCAAGCGGCGCCCGTGGCAATTGACCATAGCCATTCTTCTGAAGAAGCTAGCTATTTTGACTACGCACCGCCTAGCGATGACGTAGACCATGATGCACAATTTGCCGATTTTGATGCTTTTAGCGCTGAGCCTCAAGCAGCACAAGAAGGTGACTTATACACTTTATTGGAACAGATTACCCAATTTTATCAAGCGCAATTGCCACACAGCCAAAGCGGACAAAACTATTTTAAAAAACGTGGTTTAACTCAAGACACGATTGATTATTGGCGCTTAGGTTATGCCCCTGAAGATTGGCAACATCTTGAAAAAGCTTTTCCACAGGACATTGAAGGCTTAAAACTACTTGGGTTAATTCGTACCAGTGACAAAGGGCGTGATTTTAACTTATTACGTGATCGGGTGATTTTTCCCATTCGTGACACCAAAGGTCGTGTGGTCGGTTTTGGTGGGCGTGCTTTAAATGACGAAATTAAGCCCAAATACATTAACTCCCCCGATTCAGAGGTCTTTCATAAAAATCAACTACTCTATGGTTTATATGAAGGTCGTAAGCAAAAAGCCCATGATTGGCTGATGGTCGAAGGCTACATGGATGTGATTGCGCTACAGCAATATGGCATCTATGGCGCTGTCGCCACATTAGGAACTGCCAGTAACACCGAACACTTAAATATTCTATTTAAGCAAAATCCGTGTATTACTATTGCCTTTGATGGTGATGCTGCCGGTCAAAAGGCGGCACGGCGTACCCTAGAGATTGCCCTGCCTTTATTAAATGATGGGCGTGAGCTTAAATTTTTTGTATTGCCCAATCAACACGACCCTGACTCGCTTATTCGTCGTGAAGGCTTAGAAAATTTTCAACGTTTACTTAAACAAGCACCGTTATTGTCCGATTTTATTTTTGCCCATTTAACCCAAAACCATGACATTCAAACGCCTGAAGGTAAAAGTCAGGTCATGGCAGAATTACGTCAACTGACAGATTTATTGCCCAAACATGGATCGTTTCGTTATTTGCTCAGCCAAGCTTTTAAAGAAAAATTAGGCTTTGGACGCAAATGGACACCCAAACTCAATAACGATGCCTCACTGTCGTTTAACATTCATACCCGCGATGAAGACTTTGCCATTGCCATTTTAATGCATCATCCGTTTTTATATATTCACTTTGAAACTTTGCGTGCCTTTATGCAACCGGGGCAGCTACTGTCGAATGTGCTCGATCGTCTCAATTGTGTATTTGATGATTTACCCGATGATCAAGAGTTGGCGACTTATTATGTACTAGGTGCTTGTAGTAGTTACGTGCATGAGATTGCCGATATTATGCAACGCACCAATATTGAAGCCTTAACTCAAGCACCTGAAATGGCCGACAAGTTGGCTGCTGAATATGCTTTATCGTTACAAGAAAAATATCTCAAACAAAAGCTTAAATCCCCCTTATCTTTGGTGGAATCCAGTAATTTACGTCAGCAACTGAATGAACTCACCAAAAAAATCAGCTTAAGATTGGTCTCTTAAGCTGAACCATTTAGCGTTTAGATTGGCGGGTATGTTGTATGGTGTCTTCTAAATGCTCGCGCATAAAGCCAAAATGCGCAGGATCATCGGCTTTGGCTGCATCACGCAATAAAATTGAAGTAGGATGCAAGAGCTTTTGGGTTAAACGATGCGAAAAATCTTGCATGACTGCCTCAGCATCCTCCCCTTTGGCAATACGCGCTAAAGCCGCTTGAAGCTCTTGCTGTCGCATCTGCTCACCGTGCTCACGATACTGCTGAATACTGCTACCCGCGTCTTTGACCTTTTGATGTGTGATCAATTGGGTAGCCAATTGATTAACCATTACCTCAGCTTCAAGTGCTGCCTGACGCCGTTGTGCAAGGTTATCTTCAATCACCGATTGTAGATCATCAACGCCATATAAATACGCGCCATCTAAATCTTCAACTTTAGGGTCAATATCACGTGGTACGGCTAAATCAACCAATAACATTTGTTGATAGCGACGTTTTTTTAAGGCTGCTTTGACATCTGGTGCACTAATGACTTGATGCAAACTACCGGTACAACTTGACACCACGTCGGCACGATGTAAATGTGCACTTAAATCTTGAAAATCAATAATCTCTACAGCAACATTAGGATTTAGCTCTTGTGCAAGATGTTCTGCACGACTGCGCGTACGGTTGCAAATGATGATTTTGCCCACACCCATTTCAGCCAAATGTTTCGCCACAAGGCTATTCATCTCACCTGCTGCGACAATCATCACCGTCAGGCTTTGGGCTTGAGTAAACACTTGCAACGCCAACTGTGCAACCGCATACCCCATAGACACCGCATGGCTGCCCACTGCAGTTTCTGAGCGTACACGTTTGGCTGCATAAAAAGCATATTCAAAAATACGGTTTAAGTCTTTAGACACGGTGGCATTGTCTTTAGCCAAGGACAACGCAGTTTTAACTTGACCTAAAATCTGTGGCTCACCCAGCATCAATGAATCTAAACCACTGGCCACGCGCATGAGATGCGTCATCGCCTGTGCATTTTCATAACGATACACATGATTTTGCAGCTGTTTTACATCTAAACCATTTGCATCTGCCAACCATTGAAGTACCTGCTCTGATTGCTCAGACATGGCATACACTTCAGTTCGGTTACAGGTTGACACCACCACCATATCATTTAAATTTGGGTCGTGACTTTGCGCTGCCAAGAGCTTGCTTAACTTTTCAGGGTTAAATGCAATTTGCTCACGCAGTTCTACGGAGGCGGTTTGATGGTTGACACCCAATGCAAAGAAAGACATATCAGATCATCATTTCGCTAAATTTATGCTATTGTGCAACATCGGTGTCATAAAAAGCATTACTTGGATTAAGAAAAATTGCGTCAAATAAATGGCCAAAACAGCGCTTCGACAATAAAGCAATATTCTAGCACATTGTTACTCTTAGGTAGCATGCTCTGTAGCAGCCATCTTTATGCTGCGACTTCAGCTTACAATACTCAGCGCGATCAAGCTATTGAACAAAGCATGATGGCTGAATTTGCCTTGGCTGCCCAAGATCCGGCCACTGCGTTGCATAACTATACTGTTTTAGCCATTAAAAGCAATTCGACCAGTCTTAAGCAACGCGCTTTAAATATTGCGCTTGAACAAAACGATCTCAAAGCAGCGCTTGATATTGCCACCCATTGGGTCGTACAAGAGCCTAGTGATGTACCGGCATTGTTTTATCTTGCTCATATCGCCTTGCAAGCGCATGAGTATGAGCTTGCCGCCGAAAGTCTTGATAAAATTTTAAGCCATGATCCAAGTGCTGACCTTGAAAGAATTTTGGCGGGTATTGCACCAGAGTCAGCAGATGATCAGGTCATCTTGTTAGAGGCATTAAAAAACAGCCAAGCCAAAGACAACCCATCTATTTTGGTGATTATTGCGGCGTTAAAAGCACAAAATGGCGAATTTGAGCAAGCCCTTGACACCATTAATCAAGCTTTAAAAAAACGCCCTAAAGCCACCAATTTTATCCTGATGAAAGCCAATTTACTCAGTGCCTTAGGCAATGAGCAGCAAACCCGCAATTGGTATAGTAAAGCTTCACGTCAGCATAAGTCCAATTTAGAAATACGTTTAGCAGAAGTGAAATATCTGATTAAACTCAATGATTCACAATTGGCTTTAGACAAATTAGAAAAGATCATTAAAAAGTGGCCCAAAGCCGAAGAAGCCTTATTTATTGCCGGTTTAACCAGTATAGATTTGGGTCAATACGAACGCGCCGAACGTTACTTGGTCGAACTACGCCATTCACTTGAGTACCAAAACGATGCTTATTACTACTTGGCACTCAACGCTGAGCGTAAGCAGCATTATGAAACTGCAAAGGCTTATTACCGCTTGGTAGATGGCAGTCTGTACACAGTATCACGACAAAGTTTGATTAACATTTACACCGAGCAACAGCGCCTCAATGAAGCGTTACGCTTTTTAACCCAAGAGCGGGTCAATTATCCACAATACGCCAGCTTCTTATACCAAGCTCAAGCCGAAATCTTGAAAAAAATGGGCAACAAACGTGCTGCCATTCAACTTTTAGACGAAGCCATGCAGCATTTAAGTGATGACCCCGAGCTTATCTATGCACAAGTTTTATTGCTTGATCCATTTGTACAACGTGACCGTTTAGATCAACTCCTGACCCTATTATTAGATTTAGAACCCAATCATCCGGCCTATTTAAATGCTTACGCCTATACTTTAGCCTTACAAAACCGACATTTAGATCAAGCACGCCAATATGCTGAACACGCGCTCGAGATGGAACCCGACCAAGCGTCCATTTTAGATACCTTAGGTTTTGTGGCCTATTTACAAAATGATTTTGCCACCGCAGCACAAGCCTTACAACGTGCTTATAGCTTAAGTGACAACCCAAGCATTGGAGTACGTTATGCACGTGCCGTGTATATGCAAGGCGATTTAAGCAATTTTTCCGCTATTTTAAAACAACTGCAACAAAAACATCCCAATGATGCTGCCCTTGAACCCTTAAATTCATTACTCTTACCTAAAACAATCCATTAGAGTTTTGATGATGTTCAATTTTTCCCGTTCTGCGCTGTTGAGCACAGTGCTGGCAAGCCTTGTTTTGATGGCTTGTCAACCGATGATTAAGCCACAAATACCCACTACGCCTGTGATCGAAAACAGCCAAAATTTTAGCTTACAAGGTAAATTAGGTATACGTACACCGAACCAATCAGGCAGCGCGTTTTATACATGGGTACAACGCAATGATCAATTTGAGATTGAACTCAGTGGCATTTTGGGCATTGGAAAAACCCAAATTTGGGGGCAAAAATACGGTCAAGCTAGTTTAAATAGCAGCCGTACCGGCGAAATTGTGGCACAAAGTCCAGAACAGCTGCTTAAACGCGCCACGGGTTGGGATGCACCCATCACGTATTTAATGGATTGGATTCAAGCCAAACCTGCCACCCTGAACGCTCAAATCAGCAAAGATGAACAACATAGAGTCAGCCAAATTATTGAAGGCGGTTGGAGTGTCGACTTCACTTATAATCAAAGCGCACTGCCAAATCGCTTAATTTTAAAGCAAATGCTTGAAAACGGACAAGAAAACCGTATTACTATGCTTATTCAAGATCGTTAAGAGTTGCCTTATGTTACGCGTGCCATCACCTGCCAAACTCAATTTATTTTTGCATATCACCGGCCGCCGTGCAGATGGCTACCATGAACTGCAAACTCTTTTTCAGCTGATTGACTTGTTTGATTGGCTAAGTTTTCAGCAAACAGAAAATTTAGATATTACAATTGATGGTTTAAACAGTGTCGATCTTGAGCAAAATTTAATTTTTAAAGCCACACAACTACTAAAACCTTTTGCCAAAAAATTAACCGGTTTAAAAATCAACATTGAAAAACATATTCCGATGGGCGCAGGCTTAGGTGGAGGCTCATCTAATGCGGCAACCACCCTAGTTGTGGTCAATCAATTGTGGCAGTGTGGCTTAAATATCGAGCAATTGGCTGAACTTGGGGTGCAGCTCGGTGCTGATGTGCCGATTTTTGTGCACGGCAAAAATGCATGGGCTGAAGGCATTGGTGAGCGCTTAACATGGGTAAATTTAGCTCAAAAACAGTATATTGTGCTCAAACCTGATTGTTTTATCAGCACTCAATTACTTTTTTCACAAAAAGCGTTGACAAGAAACCAAAAGAGCTCTAAATTTTGCGCCTATCAGCAAACGCCATCTGATTTTAAGAATAACTTTGAGCCATTGGCACGAAGCTTATACAAACAAGTCGATGAAGCGATGCAATACTTAGATCAGTTCGGTGTTGCAAAACTTACAGGTACAGGTGCTTGTGTTTTTGTTGAAGTGACTTTAGACATGAACGTTGATGACATTCTTGCAAATGCACCATGTAAAGCTTACTTGGTGAATAGCTTAACAGAATCGCCATTAGTGCAGTTTAAAGTAGATTAGGGGTATCGCCAAGTGGTAAGGCACCGGGTTTTGATCTCGGCATCCGTTGGTTCGAATCCAGCTACCCCTGCCATTTTCACCTGTAGATGTACTGTATTAGGGGTATCGCCAAGTGGTAAGGCACCGGGTTTTGATCTCGGCATCCGTTGGTTCGAATCCAGCTACCCCTGCCATCTTACAGTTCATCAAATTTAGGGGTATCGCCAAGTGGTAAGGCACCGGGTTTTGATCTCGGCATCCGTTGGTTCGAATCCAGCTACCCCTGCCA
>NZ_CANQLZ010000067.1 GCF_947624825.1 uncultured Acinetobacter sp. | reverse complement strand
AAATAGCAGAGAACTTTTATCGGTTAGCTGCCTAGCATATCCCAAGTGAAAGTCTCCTGCTAATTCAGCACATATCATACAATTGAAGCAAAAAATAGGCTTAAGGTTCAACTTAATTACGATAATCTATGACTTAAAAAAAAATTTAAAGAAGTCTATTACAGCTATCAAATGCGATCTAGCTATAACTCAATATCATTGTTTTGAGTAAACACCAAAACCTATATGATAAGTCCATTGCGGTATAGTATCCCCATAAATGGCTAAAGATATTTTACAACCTTCTTCAACCGTTATACCTTTTTCTTCACATAATTCAATTAATTCCTCAGGATTTAGATTTAACCATGCATTTAATGGTGCTTCTTCTACTTCAAAATTTACAGTCTTAACTTGTTGTTCATATCTTCCTGTCGCAAAATTCAATTCCTTTTGATGTTCAGGATAATGATAAAAAATCAGCTCATCATCCACATAATCAAAACTATAAACTTCTTTCTTTTGGTACGCACGTAAACAGGTATCTTTATAAATTTGCTCTTTCATTAAATCAGGATGAGCTTGGACACTAGAAAATTTCTGACTTCCTGATGAAGCAAAATATTCTTCATTAAATTCTTCAATTTGCTCATCATCAAATTTAGCAAATTTACAATAATTCATATCAAAGCGTAGACGTGCATCAATCACTAATGTATTTTCTTCTGACCAAGGTAGAAGTTTGGCTAAATCTTGTGTTTTGTAATGCTCATCAGTATCGGCATACCCTTCATAACCCGGACGGGTAAATACTGCTGCTTTACGGTGATTATCTTTATTCTGACAATAACGGTAATTAAATTGTGGAATCACAATATTAGGCGATTTCACCACATTTAAACGATGCCGATTGACACGTCCTGCTGTTTGTACAATAGATTGAATACTTGAAGCATCAATAATAGCCCAGTCAAAATCATGATCTCGTCCAACTTCTTCTACAGGCGTGGCAATCACAATAAAAGGAATATCATCAGTGCTTTGACTGTGTTTTAAGACTGAAAGAATTTCATCATCTGTATAAATATGCTCATTACCTGTAGGGCGTTTGGTGCCTTTTTTATGTCGTGAGAGTAAAAAGTCTAGCCTTTGCTCTTTATGAAAACGTGAAATCAACCAATCATTGGCATGGTAACAAGCGATTTGAGCATTAGGCAATTTATTAGTTAATTCTTTTGCTAAATCAATTGCATGTTTAATATTAGCAACACGAATTAAACCAAAAGAAATCTTTTTATCACTCTTTTTAATTGTCCAAGCATGTTGTTGATGCAATTTTTCAACGTGTTCTAAAACGGTGGCTTTCCAATTATTTACTGTTGGATTTTCAATGGGTGCGAGTTGTGCTAGACGATAAGGATGTGCTGATTTTTCTGCCAAAACTGTTTGTAATTCACTTAAATGTTGTTGGTAGTTTTGGATAAATTGAAATTTTTTCTCAAGCTCGATGAGCTCTATTTTCGGTTTTAGCTCGTTATCCGCTACAGCAAGTATAAATTTTTGTGGCGATTGATATAAAGCCTGACGTATTTCTATACCTGATTCAAAGGCACGATATATGCTGTCTGCAACCGTACTCGATAGCGTTGCCGAAGAACAAATCACATGACGACCATACATCGCAGCAAGTTGTACAAGACGTAACACTGCCATTAATGATTTAGGTTCG
Organism: uncultured Acinetobacter sp.; assembly: GCF_947624825.1. Lineage (GTDB taxonomy): Bacteria > Pseudomonadota > Gammaproteobacteria > Pseudomonadales > Moraxellaceae > Acinetobacter. The sequence continues at coordinate 9,762 of NZ_CANQLZ010000067.1, read as the reverse complement.
TAGCCATCAATTTCATCTAAAATTAAATCACTACTTATTAATCGCAACAAGGCTTTGACATGATGCCCTTGACGATGCGGTTCACCTGCTGCAATTAAATAATCAATTGTTGAAACTAATAGCGGTGATGTTAAAACCGTTTGACCTGTTTTATCGATGCTTTTTCCACGTTTATTATTTTGGGTATATAACGGAATTAACCATGCCGGTAGGTCTTGCACTTCTCCATAGGCATCAAAAATCGGCTCTGCTAAATTTTCATCATCATCTATACCTACATCTTGAGCATTACGTTGATTAAATAGATTCTGTGTGGTTTTATCACCAATAATGATTGCAATTTCATCCTCGGATAAATTCATGGATTGCTGTAAAGCCTCACCTGTTTGCAAGGTTAAAGAGCGCAAATTCAGTGCAATTGCAATTCGGGGATCATTGGGTCTTAAGGTACAGGCGGTTCTTAAATTCATACGGGTTTTACCGCTTCCTGTTCCTGCAATATTTAAGAGTAAACACGGTACATCAGGGGTTTTATTGATGTGTTTTTGTAGGGCATTGGCGACATGATTTTGCCATAAAAAGCGATTTTCGGTAGATGGCTGACAAATATATTCCACCGTTTGCTCGCTTAAACCCGCTAGATTTAAATCGGTGAGCATCTTTGTAGCAATATAACTTGATCGGTCACCGACTTGTTGCAAATGCCAATCTAAAGGTTGATCTTGTATCTTTTCTAATTTTCCCTGTAGGTTTTTCTTAAATTTGGTATTGGCAAATAATTGAATATTTTCAGGTAAATGCTGCGAAAATTGCTCGGCTGAAACAATGTGATCGGCATGAATGAGGGCAGCACGCGCATGTAAAGACAATGCTTTCCAATATAAAGAATTATTCTGGGCACATTCCGTTTGTTTCGCTAGACGATTCATACGATGCCGATGGCTCTTAAAAATGCTCTCGGGCAAATCTCCTGCACAAGTTATTTGAGATTCTGACGGTAAATTATTTCGTACATGCAAAGAAGAAAAATTTTCTCTATCGCCTAATAAACCATGATGTGTTACCACAAGATAATCGACTGCTTCTAACTCATTTTGTAGGGCTTCTTTTTTAATCTCTGTTCTGTTGCCTAAAGTTAATTTATCTATTCTACGATCGATATTCTCCCAAGCTGGTCGCCATTGCCAACCATTGGCGCGCATCGCTTGTAAAAGTTTCATCGATAGCCATTCATGCCGAATGTCATCTTTTACCTTTTTCCCCGCCATGTTTGGGCTAAGTTTATGCTGAAAATGTTGAGATGCTTTGCCAATATCATGTACATCGCCTGCTGCACCTGCCAATAAACTTGCGGCTTTGATCCAATCAGGAATTTGTAATTGCTTTTGCTGTTTTTTGGTTGAGGCAACAGGATATGCACCCGTTGAATTAAATTTATGTTTTGAACCCACTACCCAAGCAAGTCGCATACGGCGTGTACCGAAATTTTTATAAGCAGCAACAGCTGTTTGGCGTGTAGCGGTTTTTTTAAGTGCTTTACGAATTTCATGTAGGCCCTCCATCGTCATTGGGGCTTGCCACGTATTCTGTCCTGTACGAATGGCGTAGCTATCAAGTACTGCTCTGGTCTTTTTTAATGCCCTTTTTTCACAGACCGATACGATAACAATGTGCATAATTAACCCGAATCGCGGATAAGAAATTGACTTGAAAAATAGAAGGACTAGAGCCATCAGTTGAGTTACCACACCAAACTCACAACCCTAGTCCCAATGTTCAATAGTACCGAATTATTCTGCTTAATTGATGACTTTTTTCTACAATTTGAAGCAACTTATTGGAAATTTCTCAAGCAAGATGGCCAACTTTCAAGAATCCGAGTTGCTCAACTCAGTCTTTCAGAAATTATCTTTATTGCTATTTGGTATAAATCCTCTCATTTCACTAATTTCAAAGCCTTTTTCACTTGGTTAAAAGAAGATAAAAGCTATTTATTTAAGTACTTGCCTTGCTATCAAAGGATGATTCATCTGATCAATATGCACCAATTGGCTCTACACGCTTTGCATGTGGCGCTGATGAAAGGTCAAGAAACACAATATTTATGGATTGATTCAACAACTCTTCCAGTTTGTAAAAATCAACGTATTCAACGCCATAAATCATTAGTCCAAATTGCATCACGCGGTAGAAGCTCAATGGGTTGGTTCTATGGCTGTAAATTACATATTGCGATGAATCAATTTGGTGAAATTACCTGTTCTGCTTTATCGAATGGACATGTTGCTGACATAAAAATGGTTGAGCAATTAGTTGATGGCCTAAAAGGAAAAATTTACGGGGATCGAGGCTACATCAGCCAAGAATTAAAGCGCAGGCTGCAAGTTCAAAGTATTGATTTAATTACTTATCATCGGAGGAACATGGAATCTGTTCAACTCAGTGCATCAGATGAATATCACCTAAGGCAACGCAATAAGATAGAAACATTATTCAGCTTATTGAAAGGGCAATATCATTTAGTGACGAGTAAAGCACGCAGTACTTATGGATTTCTCAGCGGAATTTATGCTTCGTTATGTGCATATCAATTAACCCATCGAAATAAGCCAACGATTCAAATTATGGAGTCATCGGCTTAAGCAGGATTCGGGTTAATTAATTTTTTATAATATGAATTGATTGATTTATATTTAGCACATAAACACTTAAATATAAAAGGTTTAAGCGACATAAGTTAACGTATATGAATACCGTTATTCATCTTTATCATTATTATGCTAGAATAAATTGCTTTTTAGTTTGCCATCTCTTAGATGGTTTAGAAAGATGTATACCCTTTTCGTATTTCTGCCATCTCTTAGATGGATTACACATTTTGTTACACCATTAATATTAATATCTTGAATATTTTCATCATATTATCGAATAATTTAAAAACTTATCCCGATGTATACTCATTTATATATTTACTTCAATTCATCAAACTCATATTATAAAAAAAGCAGGTAATCCATGACCAAATTTCATACCTGCTTTGCACAAACCCAAGAATTATTAGTACTACTGGAGATTTAAAATGAGTATATCAGAACAACTTAACTTATTTGAAGAAGACTTACTTCCCAATAATGATTTATCTCAGCATTTAATTGATAGTTACACCGTTCCACAAGTTTCTAATTTAAAACTATCATCCCAAAATCTGAATGACCTTATTCACAATTTAGAGAATATGCTCTATCAACTTAAGCAAATAAATCAATCGTAGAAAATCTTCTAATAGCACGACATTCTGTGTCGTATTGATGAAGTATTGCCATATTTTCATTCAATGATTTATGTTAAAACTAAATTATTCATACACTTTATAAATAAATATATTTAATTCGAAGGTTAAAATGACTTCAAAAACAATAGATCAGGATAGTTATCAGCACACCCTTGCTGAATCTGTCCATCACAGCTTAAAACCTGTAAATACAAATATACAAGGTGGTGGAATCAGATTAGCAAATAATGAAACTCTTAATTTGCCCTATATTTCAGCCAAAACATTATTAGACGAAAATATACATATTCCTGTTGGATATCATACCAATTCAGGGAAAACGGCCACTTTATTTAAAGTAATTAATGCCATTCAATTTGATGAGGATTTATCTGGAACTGATGATGATTTTAAACAGCAAGTCAATCAACTTAAACCTCATTTTAAACAGGCACTGCAACAATCATTCTCGACAGGATTAGAGAATATTGATATTCGTATGCGTCAATTGCTGATTCCTAAAGGCGAGAATCATTATATTTCAATTAGCCCATTATCCGCAGCAGGGGTAAATTTCCTCTTAAATGAGGAAGTTGATCGTTTAAAAGAACAACGTAAATCAGAAGGACAAAACTCTGCTCTTAGAAATATTCAAACCGCAGTTTTTGGAGTAGGCGGCTCGAATAGCCAGAATGCTGGCAGTCCAATTTTAATTAGAGCACTACAACGCCCAATGGTGATATCTAGCCCAACCATCAACCCACAAGAACGACTAGCGTTCCAATATTTCTATAAAGGCTTTGAATATCAGATTTCTAATGCCTATATCAGTCGTGAGCTGTATATTGAATTGACTCGATATGCACAACAACTCATTGAACAGAAAAAATTAAGTCATGATCTTGGATTTAACGATCTTGGCGTTTATGCACCTTTTAATAATATGAATACACGCACTGAAGAAGTCGAAAAATTAAAACTTGTGGTGGAGCATGTTTTAGCACAAGGAAAAGATATTCTAGACAGCTTAAAATCCATAGAAAAACAATTACCTACAGTAGAAGATTTAGAGCGTAAATCTTTTTGGAGTCATCCAAATGTTTCTATTTTGGTACAAGGTTTGATTAACCCTCAATTACAACAGTTTGAAGATTGGCAAGTTTTATTTGCTGACCATATTGCTAAAAAAATCTGCCAACATCGCTATTGGAATAAACATAAAGTAGAAACTGAAATTTCGCTGTCTGAGGCTGATTCTAAACTCTTCTTATCACGTCGTATTCAGGAGTTACTTAAATGAGCCGTTTTATTGTAATTCCATATATTAAAGTGCAAGCCGCTAATTTTGTCAGCAATGGTTTATTAATGGGTGGTGCACCGTTAATGGCAGCAGCGATGTTTTGCCATCACTTAGCCCGTCAGCTTGAATGTGAAGATAAAGGTTTTCATTATATTCACCATGACACACAAAAATTAGGCGGTGAAGCCTACGGACGCTTTACCCCTGCACAGCGCCGTGGTGCGACCTTTATTGGTAAAAATGATTATTCATCTAAAAATAAATATGCACTTTCGCTACAACCGACAGCAAGTTGCCATTTGTTATTTAGCTTAGTGTTAGAAGTGGAAGATTCTGACCCTGATCTAGATATTGTGTTGAACACATTACAACGTAGTAAATTTGCAGGTGGTCATATTTTAGAATTTGGCAAAATTGAAATTTTTAAGAATCTTAAAAAAGCCTTAGCGCAAATCAGTTCAGGTTTTTTAATCCGTGATCGTCAAGATTTACTCACCAACTATCAAAAAGCCTATCAAGTGAATCGTTTACAGGCATTTACCCAACTTCTTGCTTATAAAGCCCAAGATAAACGCAGTGATGTACCACGTTTAGCATTATTGCCAGACGAACGATTGGAATGGCTATCTGCCACCACTTTAGGCTATGCCCTATTAGAACAACCCACCACAGAGCGCTCAGGGATTCGTCATGCAGATCAACAAGATGAAACCCCACATGCTTATGCCGAACCATTAACAGGGCTCATTGACTATTTATCTTTAAATTATGTGTTAGCCGAAATAGCCAAAGATGACTCTCGCTACGCTGATGATTATTTAACAACGCTGCAATGGTCACACAGTTGGCTTCCCAAAGATGTTTTTTTATTGCAACAATCCCAAAACTTAGACAATTAATACACACTTTATATATAGGAAAAAATTTCATGTCTAAAGCTGAAAACTTTAAAAAATTACCAGGCAGTTTGTCATTACAACGTGGCACTTTAATCAGTGATGCAGCTTTTTATCATTTACATGATGATGGTAAAGAAGAAATCTTAAATGTGATGTACCACGGTATTCGTGGTACACAAAACGTGGCAGGTAATAAAGCCAAAGGTGCCGCTGTTGGTAATGCGGTGGCACGTGAAGTATCAAATATTCAAATGACTGAATCTGCAAAACTTTTCCCGAATACTAAACTACTCGTTAAATGGGATTTACGTTTTATTGATTTACAACATATTTTATTTGCTGCTGCAACCAAAGCAGGTGCAGATAAACAAGACGAAAAAGATTTCCGTCAAGGTTTTAAAGATTTTGTAGAAAAAGCCAAAGAAAGTGAAGGCATTAAAGAAGTTGCTCGCCGTTATGTGCGTAATATCGTGAATGGTCGTTGGTTATGGCGTAACCGTGTAATTGCCGAAAATATTCTAATTAAAGTCAGCAAAGCCAATTTGCATGATAACAGCCAAAGCGTAAAAAGCTATGAAAAAATTGCCGAATTTAAGGCTTTAGACTATGGCTTAAAATCTTTTGCTGATGTATCTGCTGATGAGAAAAAACTTGCCGACATTATTGTTAAAGGCATGCAAGGCGATGTTAGCGCAAGTTTACATATTGAGGCGATTTTAGATTTTGGTATGGGCGCTGTTGAAGTATTTCCATCACAAAATTATTTAGAAGATAAGCCTAAAGGCTTCTCTCGTTCACTCTATCAATTAAATCCTAAAACACCGAATAAACAATCGAGTGATAACCAATTTTTAGGGCAAGCTGCAATTCGTGATCAAAAAATTGGTAATGCTTTGCGTACCATTGATACATGGTATCCAGAATTTTTAGAAAATGATGAAAAGCCAATCCCTGTTGAGCCAAATGGTGCAAGTTTAGATGCACAGCAATTTTTCCGTGTGGGTAAAGAAAAAGTCTCAGGTTTTGATATTTTAAAAGAAATTCGCACCTTAGACCCAAACAGCGAAAAAGGTATGTTTATGATTGCCTGTTTAATCCGTGGCGGCGTTTACTCTGAGGGAGAGTAAATATGCAAGCAAATTACTATCTTGATCTTCGTATTATGGATAGCGCAGATGATGGCGAGCTGACCCTCGCCCATCTTCGTAATCAAATTTATAGCATTTTGCATGCGGTATTTCGAGAAATCCCCAATACCTTTGCGTTGGCACTTGAAATATCGCCAAAGCAAAAAGCCAAAATGCAGAAAAAGGCGCTGAAATACAATGCACCTGTATTACCTCAATACGATGTGCTGCGTATTTTTGCCACCGAACAGCATTCGCTTGAGCAATTAATTGATAAGATTAAAGGACATTGGAAAATTCGGGATTATGCAATATTAAATCATCCCGCTGCTGTACCCACGGCAAAAGTAACAGGCTATAAATCTTATTTCCGTTTTCGTATTCCGACATTAAATTCAGAACGCAATGCTACTGAGAAAACTGAAAGCCGTAATGCCAAACGTCTTAAACAAGCCAAAAAGATGCCTTATTTTCAAGTGGCGAGCCAAACGACAGGACAAGGCTTTACAGTCAATGTTGAAATTTTAGATGTTGATTTAAATCATCCTCAATACGGTTTACCTAAAAGTTATACAAATCCTGAGAATGCTCATGTGAAGGATTTAAACGGTTTGCCTGATAGTTATGGTTTAGCACGTAAGCAACAGGCCTTTGCCCTTCCTGTATTTGAAGTGATTTAAAAGGATATGAATGATGAGTGATCTCCGTCAACAACGCAGCCGAGCTTTAATGCTGTCTAAACGTGCTTGTGTATTTTATTTAGAACGTGTACGTGTTGCTTTAAAAGATGATCGGATTGTGTATCTGACGGATAGCTTACAACCTGTAGAGCATTTCTATAATATTCCCGAGAAAAACACCGCTTTTTTATTGTTAGGAAAAGGCAGTTCAATTACCGATGCTGCCGCTAGACGACTTGCAGAATCCAATGTGATGGTAGGTTTTTGTGGTTCTGGCGGCTCGCCTTTATTTTCTGCGCTCGATTTAACTTTTCTTGCGCCACAAAGTGAATATCGTCCAACCGAATATATGCAAATTTGGATGAAAGCATGGTTGCAAGATGATGTAAGAGTTTTAATGGCAAAAATCCTACTTTTAGAACGTATTTCTATTGTAGAAACTATTTGGAAAAAGAATATTGCCTTAATTCAACATGGTATTGTGCTTGATCAAGTTGCTCAACAACGTTTTCAGCAAGATATTGAACATGCCACCAATCAAACCCAATTGTTAGCAGCAGAAGGAAGATGGGCAAAATCATTATATAAAAACTTAGCAGCAGGTTTTAATTTTGAGTTTAGCCGTGAAGAAGGTAAAGCATCGCATGAATCTATGCGAGATATTGCCAATAGCTATTTAGACCATGGTAATTATATTGCTTACGGCTACGCGGCTGTCACTTTAAATGGTATGGGCATTAGCTTTGCCTTGCCTATTTTACATGGTAAAACTCGCCGTGGTGGCTTGGTGTTTGATATTGCTGATTTAGTGAAAGATGCTTTTGTGATGCCTCAAGCCTTTGCATCTGCAAAATTGGGACATAACCAAAAAGAATTTCGGATGCAATTGATCGAAACGTGCCAAGATAATGATGTTTTAGACTATATGTTTAACTTCATTTCTGAGATATGCAATAAAATTAAATAATTTCAATGATTTATAGAATATATATTTTCTGATCTATTTTCACTCTTTAACAGCTTATGTTATTATTATTTAGAGTTTTTTTAATTAAAATCTCTAGTTTGCCATCGCCTAGATGGTTTAGAAGTTACACTCTTAAGCAGCTCTTTTAGTCTAGGTGTTTGCCATCGCCTAGATGGTTTAGAAGTAAGGTGAGAATGGCTTGGGGTTGATAAAGCTGTTTGCCATCGCCTAGATGGTTTAGAAGATTCAAGAAAAAGAATGGTATTCGTTTAACCAGTTTGCCATCGCCTAGATGGTTTAGAAGAGTGACACTTATTCCCTCCACATGCAACGCATGTTTGCCATCGCCTAGATGGTTTAGAAGTGCTGATCAAGAGCAACAAGTTTACCAGTAGAGTTTGCCATCGCCTAGATGGTTTAGAAGACCAATAACCCCAAGCCAACTTTACGCAATTTGTTTGCCATCGCCTAGATGGTTTAGAAGTGTTGGTGCAGGTCGCAAGATAACTTGATTTGGTTTGCCATCGCCTAGATGGTTTAGAAGTTGGGGGTCGCTTGGAATACCCAAACTGGTAAGTTTGCCATCGCCTAGATGGTTTAGAAGTTAACAATTGATATATCAATTCCATATTCAAGGTTTGCCATCGCCTAGATGGTTTAGAAGATTCAGCTAGTTGAGTAGAAAGTACTTTAATTGTTTGCCATCGCCTAGATGGTTTAGAAGTGAACAACAAATCCTTTATCTGCTTTAGATCAGTTTGCCATCGCCTAGATGGTTTAGAAGATGCTGAATAAACCAATTTCAAATTATTTGGTGTTTGCCATCGCCTAGATGGTTTAGAAGTATGTCTAAGGTTATTGTTGAACTATTAGAAGGTTTGCCATCGCCTAGATGGTTTAGAAGACTTTCGGGAATATATAACTTTACAGACTATAGTTTGCCATCGCCTAGATGGTTTAGAAGTATCAACGCGTTGATAGGGTCATTGGGGGGTGGTTTGCCATCGCCTAGATGGTTTAGAAGAATCAGGTATTCCCATTGGTACAGCTTCTAAAGTTTGCCATCGCCTAGATGGTTTAGAAGACGGAGAAGAATAGCAATATGTCTTTTCAACAGTTTGCCATCGCCTAGATGGTTTAGAAGTTCTGGTACACCTACATCTAATGATTGAATAGGTTTGCCATCGCCTAGATGGTTTAGAAGGTGAATGACTACCTGGCCCACCAGGATATTATGTTTGCCATCGCCTAGATGGTTTAGAAGTAAAAAATGCTCGCCATACAGCGCCATCATTTGTTTGCCATCGCCTAGATGGTTTAGAAGTATGTGAGTCCCCTGTAAGCGGTTTAGCCTTTGTTTGCCATCGCCTAGATGGTTTAGAAGGGTGAATCCAAAACGTGTGTTCGTGTGATGAAGTTTGCCATCGCCTAGATGGTTTAGAAGGGCTTTGTTGCACAAAGATTTGAAATGCAAAGCGCCCCTAATTGAGCCAAATTTAAGGCGTAACTTGGGTAAGT
>NZ_CANQLZ010000066.1 GCF_947624825.1 uncultured Acinetobacter sp. | reverse complement strand
TCGGGGGTATAGGTTGGTTTTTTCATCGGAATAGTCTCTCAGAATATTGAGTCTCCGACAAACCCGGTACGGTTCAGGTAATTCAGCAATTTGTGACTCCAATCCTATCAACTGCTTTTGTAATTGTATTCGCTTGTAGTAAGCGTCGAAAATACGGTTATATTCGTCACATTGTTTTTGAGCTGCGATGAACCGTTCTTGAAAACCATCATTATCTTCATTTTTAGATTTTTCTAAAAAAGGTTCAAAATTTGGAATCCAATCTTGTTCAAGAAAGAAATCTAAAATAATTTTAGATTTTTCTAATTTGGTCAATCTAGGATTATCGATTGATATCTCTGGATTTTCTAAAATTTTTAGAGCTGGAAAAACTTTAAACTCATTCCAACCATAACTACTATATTCTGCCCAAGAAGCTTCATGAATATTTGAAAAATTTGTTAAATAATAGATTTTGGACAATTTTCCTTCATAATTTAAGCTTTTGGCTATATAAATCGTTACTTTCTTATCACCCCTAAATTTTGATGGATAATTAAATTTCTGAATTTGAGAGCTTTCAACTTCAGCGAATGAATTTACTGTCTTATTGTTTTTCCCATTATAATAAAAAATCTCTGACAGGATTAACCATTTACCTTTGCCAATATCATTGGGAGCATAATTTTTTTGCTCGGCTTTCCAATCAGCATATTCAATATGAGGTATGTATTCAAAGTTAGGAAAAACTAAACCTGTTTTACTATTAAATACAATTTCACGTTTATTTTTAAACCTATACCAGTCTTGCTGACTAATAGCCTCAAGTAAAATAAGCTCAGTACCCTGTTTAAAATTTTCTAATTCTGGTTCTAACTGCTGCAATCTAGACTGTGCTTTTTTTAACAAAGACTGTTGCTTTGCTTTTTCCAAATGAAGTTGATTAAGATGCTCCACAACTTCTGGAGAACTTTTATCAAATAGCTTAAATTGCAACTTTTTAAGCTGTTCTAACAGTTCTACTCTTTGGTGTTCTAAGCCTTCTCTTTCACTGTAATTAATTTTGGAAACCGTATTCATATTACCCCCTAACATTTAAACTATTTTTTAAAAATTCTTCTGTTCTTTATTCACCAACACATCATAAATAATATGCGCAAATTGCTTCATCTTCGCAGGATCACTCATCAACTGTGTCATTTGCTCCATATGCGCTGCATTACTGTCTAATACAGCATCATCAAGCGCCGTGTCAAACTCACCCAGCATGGCCTGTTCACGAGTGTTGTTATGAATCTGTTTCATCATTCGTGTGTTCTCAGACATCTTGTCAGCAATGGTCAGAGCATAGTTGATCATATCGTTCTCTGTCAGATTATCCGTCACAAACAGATCATTCATACGACTTAAAATCTGCGACAAAAAGTCTTCTTTCTTGTCTTTCGGCTTTGCAGTACCCAGTTCATTACCAGGCTCAAGTTTATGATCGGTACTATCGGCTTTAAGATGAATATCCTGTTGGCGTAACTTGGACAAACGGTAATGCGTCATTGCAACATTGCTTAGATCAACCTCATCCTCTTCGGCCACCTGTTCACGCAGTAATGGGCGCAAGTTACGGGCAAAAAGACTGAGCTTCTCCAACTCCTTGTCGTCATATTCCACGATCTGCGACATAAACTCATAGAAACGGGTAAAACTGCCTAAATCCTTTTTAAAGATTTCCAGAGCATCACGCGCTTTCTTCGCTTCTGCAAACTCATTTTCCGCATTGGCAATTAGTACGGCGTCACCTGTCTGTTTACAGCGTTCTAAACGGTTCTTAGTGACATCATAATCATTCACGGCTGCCGTGTAACGATGTTGCCAGCGTTGCATCGCAGGCTTACAGATATTGGCAAGTGCCGCATTGGATTTGTTCTTGCTATAAAAAGCTTCTGTAAACTGCTCTACCTCAGTCATAAGGAAAATACCTGCTGACTTCAACTTGTTGGCCAAATCGTACACCTGATCAGGATTGGACACATCTGCCAGTTCTGCCGTTTGGTAGTAAGGTTGGAAGGCATCCAGAATATCTTGCGGTTCATTAAAGAAATCCAGAACAAAGGTGCCAGTTTCTGCTTTACCCGGATAAGTACGATTCAAACGAGATAATGTCTGTACGCATTCCACGCCACCCAATTTCTTATCGACATACATTGCACACAGCTTCGGCTGGTCAAAGCCGGTCTGGAACTTGTTTGCCACAATCATCACCTGAAAATCATCGCTATCGAATGCCTTACGCATTTCACGGCCTTTCAGGTTCGGGTTCATGTTACTTTCAGTGAATTTCTGCCCCAGTAAATGACTACAATCAGAATCATTCTGGTTGAATTCAACTTCACCAGAGAATGCCACCATGGCTTGAATATTCTGGTATTTATTCTCGGCAATGTATTTATCAAAGGCTTGTTTGTAGCGTACAGCTTCTTTACGTGAGCTGGTCACCACCATGGCTTTGGCCTGACCACCCAATAAACCCATTACGTTCTTTTTAAAATGCTCAATGATCACACCGACCTTTTGCACGATATTATGGTCATGCAAGCGTACCCATTGATTCAGCTTGATCTTGGCTTTCTTGGCATCCACCGTTGCATCTTTTTCTTCAATCTTCTGCTTGAGCTTATAGATGACTTTATAATTGGTATAGTTCTTCAATACATCCAAAATAAAGCCTTCTTCAATCGCTTGGCGCATCGAATAGACGTGATATGCCACAGGAATATTGGTTTTAGACGGCGGCATGCTTGGATCGGGCAAGCGTCCAAACAGTTGTAAGGTTTTATCCTTTGGGGTTGCGGTAAAGGCATAGAAACTTAGGTTTGCACTACCCTTACGTGATGCCATCACGGCATCGAGTATATCTTCCGAAGAAAGCTGTTCATCTTCTTCACGCTCTTCGAGCATCAGAGTTTCTTTGAGCTGACGTGCCGTAGAACCGCTTTGGGAGGAATGCGCCTCATCGGCAATGACGGCGTATTTACGTTCTTTTAAGCTGGTACTGTTTTCAATAGCACGCAGTACAAAGGGGAAGGTCTGAATGGTGACAATGATAATCGGCTGAGCCATTTCCAAAGCTTTTGCCAATTTCTCCGATTTGGAGCCATCGCCTTCCTTGTTGTTAATCCGTCCCACGACGCCATCTGCATGTTCAAACTGATAAATGGTGTCTTGTAATTGCGCATCTAAAATGGTTCGGTCTGTCACCACAATGACGGAATCAAACATCTTTTTATTGTTAGCATCATATAGGCTAGAAAGCTGATGCGCCGTCCATGCAATTGAGTTGGATTTACCCGAACCTGCGCTGTGCTGAATCAGGTATTTCTGTCCTGTGCCTTCAGCTAATGAGTCCTCAACCAGTTTACTGACCACTTTCCACTGATGGTAACGTGGGAAGATCAGGCTCTCTTTTTTGTATATACGACCTTCCCAGTCTTCCTTTTCTTCAATCTGAAGATGGATAAAGTTACCGACAATATTCAGTAAGCTTTCAGGCGTGAGTACTTCATTCCATAAATAGCCTGTTGCATATTCATTTTGATTTTCAGGAATGTCATTGCCTGCACCCTGCTCTTTGGTGCCTTTGTTAAATGGCAGGAAGTAGGTGCTATCACCATTCAAATGCGTCGCCATATAGACTTCATACTGACTGACGGCAAAGTGTACCAATGCACCACGTTTAAACATGAGCAAGGGTTCAGGCTTGTTGGTTTCAGGGTCTTTGGGTAAGCGAGTCTTTCTATACTGTGTCATGGCATTTTGCACAGCTTGCTTAAACTCGGATTTCAGCTCCATGGTTGCCACAGGAAAGCCATTGATAAACAGAGTCAGATCGATGCGCCATTTTTTGGCTTGTTTGCCTGTTGCCTCTAGTTCGGCTTTGCTCGCGTATGGGCTATAGACCAACTCAGGCACCACACGGCAGATGTTTTGCTGATAGCGTTGATTCAGTTCGGGGTTTAGACCATGTTCAGGTTTAAACTGACAAAATGAGAAACGTACCCCACGGGTACGGATACCATGCCGTAATACGCCCAATGTGCCATAACTGCGAGATTCAACATCGGTGGCATTGATGTCAGCTTTTTTAAGCTGAGCCACCACGGTATCTAAAAAATGGCGTTCGGTATCATTCGGGAAGATGTTTTTAAACTTCTGCCACTCTTTGTCTTGGGTCTTTTGCACAAAGTCTAAAACATCCTGTTCATACAAAGCTTTTTCACGGTTATAGCCTATACCTGAACCAACAAGCCAACCATGGCTTTGCATTTTCGCAATAATATCTTTCTGGAAGATAGTTTCTAAAGTTGCATCCGATCTCATGTTTCCCCTACCCCTAAATACCCAAATTTCTTTATTACGGTTCTATTTGCCAAACTGGATAGCTTTGCCAATCTTCAGGGAAGCCCATCGCTGTTTTTGATATGTTGTGATGTGTCAAAAGCAGATCAACCAGACATTTACGCCATGTATGCTGCGGGGCGATTTTGTCCATGAAATAGAGTAGAAATACCAGACTGTTATAAATTTTTCGATCTGCTGAGTTACTAGGTTCAAAATTGCATTGCACCCGAAGCCCCATCGGCTTACTGCGTGGCTTAGCGATAGTTTTGGTAAATTTGCGGTTCCATAGTCTTGAATGATGAGCACAGGTATTTCTTAAGTAGACAAAATGCTGTAATAAGCCTTCAAACTGTTTTTCATCGCAATCAAAATGACTGGAAATGGCTTTACGTGTCTGAATCGGTGCCAAGAGCTGATACCATTTGGACAGTTGCCCAAAACTCATGACTTCGCAGGTTGCCCAGATTGGTGGCAATTCAGGCTCATCATAGGTACGTTTATAGTGTTCTATAAAGACTTCATCTGCGCGGGACACTTCAGTTTTCAGTGATTCGAGTAAGCTTTGCCATCTAAAGACGGGTTTAAAGTACTGCCCTTGCAGATAGGCGTGACAACCATGCCGATGTGCCAATTCATAGGCAAAACGGGTGCGAACGGCAACTTCCAGGCGTTCTATGGCATCCAGGATAAGTAACCTTAATTCACGATCAAATACATACAGCGCTAATACCTGTTCAAAACTGGTCTCTGGTTTAAAGCAATGTGGTGAATGGGTGTATTCAAACGGAAGCCAGTAGGCACCTAAGCGATAATAATTGATTTGCTCTAGGTAAAATTGTGCATCTTGCTCATTGGCAAATTGCATGCCACGCGCTTTTAATAGCTCAATTTGTTCAGCAAAGGTTTTGGCAGGCTTGTTAAAAGATTTCATAGATGGCTTGCCCTGATTGTTATATTTTTTAGGGCTCCAGAAACAAGTAACCCGACAGTTTGAGGATGCAATTGCTTGCCTAGCCTTGTCGGGTGTTGTTGAGCATATATTGAATCATTGCAATTATTTATGCAATGATTTTTTGTATCTGCTGGAGTCCGCATTGGTTTGAGGCAGCTAAGCATACTCACGCGCTTAACCCCATTTTCTCCTCATTGGGATGTTGCCAATTGCGTACGTCTATTTTACCTGTGACCGCAGAGGAAATAAGGGCTGTACGGCGTTCTTGTAACAATTTAATTTGAGCTAAAGCCTTTGTTTCTATTTCATCAAAAGCTTTTGACATCGTATCTAAATATTCAACGATTTGAACCTGTTCATTTTTTGGTGGAAAGGCAAATCGATATTGTTTAAATGTCTCTGCGGGTAAATGGGCAATTGTTGCTTTACCCACTCCGCTAATAAATCTTTCTCGATGCACAGAATCAAAAAGTACATAGAACATAAATTTATGACTATCTTGACTTGAATATGCTCTTAAACGATGTAAGGCTTTTTGATAGAAGCAAGTGTCTTCACTTTCCCATATGGCACATCGTCCAATTTCACCACCTTCACAAACAAGTAGATCACCTTGTTGTACTGAATATCTTTCAATTTCATGTGGTCGAAAATCCATTTCGGGTAAATTTTCACTATTAACTCGCCCCCACTGCACATCAGTATTTCTTAGATACTTACCAAGATAATTCCCTGTGATTTTGCTCTCATCAAGCATTTTCCCGAGTAAAACTTCATATCGATAAGCCAACTTAGCAACTGCCCAATGCTCAGGCACTTGTCCCAACCATTCCACACCTGAATCTTTCATGGTTACATCAGGATTTAAACCTTTGGTTACAGCATGGCTAATCACCGCTTGACGCTTTTCTTTAAGCAGTTCAATCAGCTTTTCTTGCTTGGCAATTAAGCTGTCAATTTTTGCGGTTTCATGGTCGAGAAAATTGGCTATATCTTGTTGTTCTATCTTAGTTGGGATAAGCAGGCTGATATTCTTTAAAGAATCTATACTAACACTAGCTTGATTAATTGCTGGTTTAGCAATTGATTCAACAGAATTTCTAAAATACTTTGACTTTAAAATCCAAAATAAATATTTAGGATCAAATTTGTCTTTATTAGGCATTAGTCTAAGCAGATTCATTCCATGATATAAAATCGAAGTATCTCTTTTTAAAGCTATATTTCCTACCATAGATAAACTATTAATGTGAGACAGTAGTATGTCACCTTCATTAATTTTATAACTTTCAGCTATTGAGTATTTATTAACAAAGCCTACTTTCTCATAATTAATTTCACCCGTAGAAATAGACTCAATTCTACTAATAGGTACTGTATTATTGGATTCTTCTATTTGGGTTTCTGTGGCACCATTTTTTATACCAACAAAAGAGAATTTTAAATTTCCAACATTCCAATGATTAGGAATCTCACCTAACCATTCAATACCTGAATCTTTATACTCAGCATATTTTTGATACTTCGCCATTATGAATGCACCTCATGAAGAAGTGCCATAATTTCACGGCTCACCGCATCCAAATCCGCATCAATCTCGCTTAAATCACGTGGCGGTTCATACACATAAAAATGACGGTTAAACGGAATCTCATAACCCACAATACCAATCTCGCCATCCTGAGCATCACGCTTATCGGCATTGATCCACGCATCAGGCACATGCGGTTGCACTTCACACTTAAAGTAAGACTCAATTAAATCAGTGGTACTTTGACTTGGGTCAAGCGCAATGTTCTCGGCATCACGTAAATCACCATCCTGTACAAACTCAACCACTTTGCCTTTATAGCTAAACTGACCATAAAGCGGATTTCCTGTACCTTTCACCACTTTATTGATCACAGGCTCAGCATCGGTATTTTTCCAGGTAATGGCATCCAGAAATTGTTTCTTCTCTTTGGTTTCAAGTTTCACATTGGCATTTTTTAAAGCTTGTTTCAGCACATCATCAAAAGCATTAAAGTCATCACATTGCGCCGTGCCAATTTTGGCTTGTAAGGCTTGGGTTTTAGTCAATAAGGTGCGTTGTTCTAACCATAATTTTGGCTCAAGTACAGTCTTAATGTCTTTTTCTTTCAGTTCGCTAAATTCAGCTTTAATCAGCGCACGAATCTCGGCTTCATACTCAGTCAATTGACCATAACTGTCTGCTGTCCATGTTGCGCCGTATTGCTCATACAGCTTTTGCATCACCGCATTAAATGGCTTCGGTGCAAAACGTAAGGATGCTACAGCATCATTACTCACCTGAGCCGATAAACGCAAAGGACGCTCGATGGTCACACGGCGGTAGCCAAACTCGTAACTGTTAAAGATTTTGCTTGAGAAAGGCTTTTTCTGATCACTTTCACCATCATGAGCTAAGGTATCTACCGCTTCAAATGCGCCGTAGTTTTGGGTAATGGTACGGATTTCTTCATCGGTTAAATAATTACGCTTCGAGCCTAAAGACTTACGCATTTTTGAACTGAGGCTAGTAGCATTAATCAAATGCACTTTGCCTTTACGCTCAGCATCTTTCTTATTGCTCAGTACCCACACATAGGTCGCAATACCAGTGTTATAGAACATGTCGGTTGGTAGCGCGATAATCGCTTCTAACAAATCGGCTTCTAGAATATAACGGCGGATTTCACTTTCACCACTACCTGCACTTCCGGTAAACAAAGGCGAACCATTCAGAATAATGCCGATACGACTACCCTGACCATTGCTGTCAGTATCACGCATCTTGCTAATCAGGTGCATCAGGAACAGTAAAGAACCATCCGATACACGTGGCAAGCCTGCACCAAAGCGACCTTCAAAACCCTTTTGCTCATGCTCATCTTTGATGTCTTGTTCGATCTTCTTCCAATCCACACCAAATGGTGGATTTGACAGCATGTAGTCAAATTTCTCATATGCCAGTTGGTCATTGGAGAGTGTATTACCCAATTTGATGTTACGTACATCCTGCCCCTTGATCAGCATATCCGCTTTGCAGATCGCGTATGACTCTGGGTTGAGTTCCTGACCAAACACCCGCATTACCGCTTCAGGGTTATGCTCATAGACATATTCTGAACCTGAGGATAAAAATCCACCCGTACCCGCCGTTGGGTCATAAATGGTACGGATCACGCCATCTTTGCTGAGTAGTTTGTCATCTTTACCAAACACCAAGCCTGTGGTTAAACGCACAATGTCACGTGGGGTAAAGTGTTCCCCTGCGGTTTCATTTGAACCTTCCGCAAAACGGCGTATTAGTTCTTCGAAGACCAAACCCATTTCATGGTTAGATACAGCACTGTAACTTAGATCAGTGGTCGCAAATTTTTGCACTACTTTATAAAGCAAGTTGGCATCATCGAGTAGACCAATAAACTCTTCAAATTTAAAGTGCTCAAAGATTTCACGGGCATCTGATGAAAAATTTTGAATGTAAGTATTCAAATTGGCACGAATATCCTTTTGACCAAGGCTCACTAAACTCAGTTCTGATGTGTTAAAAAAAGATAAGCCATTGGTTGCCTTAAGTAGCATTTTTTCTTTAGCTCCTTCAGGTAGTGGCATTAAGTTAACTTTTTCATTGGCTACTAATACATTTGCTTTGCTTGGTTCGAGTACACACTCTAAACGGCATAAAAGTGTAAATGGTAAAATGACACGTCCATATTGAGATTGTTTAAAGTCACCACGAAGTAGATCAGCAACTGACCAGATGAATGCAGCAACCTGTGAAAAGTTATTATTTGTCATTTAAAAAACCGCTTGCCTAATGGCTGTAAAACTTGAAAATTCTAGGAGTGATTGTGCCTGATTTACAAGGCAATTTGCTAGAGATAGACTGTACAAAAGAATATTATTTATTATATGAACAGCTGCAAATAAGTCTGCTATTAAAAAAAATTTTGTAGTCACTAAAGTTTACTTTTTTTGGATCAGACCGACTACATCACAGCCCTGAACCACAATATCCGGCCTACCAACTTTGTACGTTCCATCCCCCATCGAGAGGGGCAATTGCTGAACTAGATCAGTGCAAATACAAGAAATAGGATTTTACCAATCCGGTTTGGCCAATTGAATAGCTAGTTTAGCCTTTTTATTTTTACCAGAAGCTTTTTTTCTCACCCTCCCCTGCAGTTTTAACAATTGCATTGGGGAATATGGGACTTCTGGGATTAAGACGTCTAAATTACCCAACATATCTAAAGCCCTTAAAATAGCGATTAAGTCCGATAAGCGAACATCTCCTTTTTCTGCATTTAAAACAGTACGCCTTTTGATCCAAGCCTTCTCAGCAACTTCTACTTGTGTCATGTCTTTATTTAGCCGTAAACGCTTTAATCTCTCCCCGAAAACAGATGCAATGTACTCTGAGCTATCATTTTTTGAGTAATTATTCATATGTGCCACTCTTTTTAATTCAAACGTATATAAATTTTAAGCTATTACAATAAAAAATCATCGCATAGATTGATACCATTTCATGTACTTAAGTGAATTTATATGCAAAATAGGTTCACTTTTTTGTACCTACTGATGTCATTTTGCTTAAGCCAACTCGAGCACTTTTTTTAGGCAAAGCTTTTTTAAAAGGTGGGCTGAATGAAATATCCCCCCCTTAAGCTCCATTTATATAAAATACAAAACACGAAGAAACCAGCCACATTCACATCAAATAAAATCAATAACTTAAAATAAAAATTCCAAATACACCCTATTTCCCACCCGCTTTGAGCCTCTCAAATTCATCAAAAACCGCCCACATTTATAACCACTTTCTTGATCTTTTTATAAAAATTAAAAGTTTTTTGTACTTCTTGATCTAAGTTAAAAAAATCAGGAGGGCGAATAAATGAAGCCTACAAAAGCAAATTCTCAGCTAGCCAATAAAAGACCGTTTTATACAAAGGAGGTCATGATCCGTCCTTACCCGCCTCTGTTCAAAATTTACCAAATCTACGCTCAGATTTTAAATGCCTCGCAACTGCCAACACACTTTCAACATGACGTGAGCCTAATATCTGCTACTGCACCTGCTCCAGCTGAGTTATTCGCAACAGATAACTTTCTTCTGGTTTATATGGCACAACAACAAAACATTCGAGTTAAAGCACATCCCATTCTAGAAACTGATGTAGACCTCATTCAGGTTCAATATCAACTCAGCAACACACTCTTTAAGTTGATGACTGAGCTCAAGATCAATCCTCAAGCGATTCACCCTCAACAGCTCCTTCAGAACTTAAATCAGGCGCTATCGAAACAAGCAATTTACGATGTGAATCAAAAGCTTTATGACAAGCCGAGATGCAGTCTTTCTCTAGACTTACTCGCCAAGTTAATCGATTGCAGTCGTAATCAACTGCTTTATCGCCAGAAGCAAATCAACGGCACTCACGACCTACGAATTCAAGCACTCAAAAATAAATGTAAAGCACTCACGAGCGTACAACCATGCGCATCACAATTTTGGAGTTTAGACCATGAAAATTGAAAACATCATTGAGCGAATGCTAGATCATGAATTTTTTGATCAGCGCTATCAAAATACTATTGCACAGCACTTAAAACCTACTGTCTCAATCTGTGAATTAAAACCCTTATTGAAAACAACAGTCAGCTTCGATGCAGACTCTAAGTTTGAACTCCCAACAAAACTACCTCTCCCCCCAAGTGTGTCTAAACATCCGATCTGTGCCTATCTCTATTCAGTAGATCAGCATGAATATCCTGTTATACAACGATGGGCTGTGCATAATTTACATGCAGCATGTATTCTTAAAGCAATTCCGAATCCGACTGAAAAGGATCACCAAACCACCATTATTAGAGTGTTTAATCGATTTAGATTAGCAAACGAAGCTTATGCCACATCGCAACAAGGCAAACAGTTGAATCGGTATCAGCAGGAATATTTGTGGTTATGGGAGCAATTGCCTAGCCATGAGATTACCTTGGCTAACTTCGTGAAGAGTTTACGGGAATTAGAAAACGACTCTAAACTCAATCGTTTTCAGTATCTATTACTGCTTGATATACGGCGATTCTATGATTATGTCTTAGCACTTAAACCCAAGAAACTGAACCGTACCGGGTTTGTCGGAGACCACTTTTCTTGAGAGAATGTCCCGATGAAAAAAGTAAAATATACCCCTGAAATCAGAGAAAGAGCGGTTCAATTATTGATTGAATC
>NZ_CANQLZ010000065.1 GCF_947624825.1 uncultured Acinetobacter sp. | reverse complement strand
ATTGTCTATGCAAGCGTTTATGCAATCACAAAAAAAATGGAAATGCCGTCAGTGCAACCATGAATGGCAAATCTAAGCTTAATTTGGCTTGTCAAAACATAAAAAAACCAGCCCTGAGGCTGGTTTTTTTTATGCGATGGGATTAACCACCAATTTTGCGATATTTTTGACGTTTCGCAACTAAATCATCACCATCGCGTTTACGGCGATATTCTTCAAATTCAGTATAGTTACCATCAAAGAATTCTGGTGTTTCACCTTCAAATGACAAGATGTGCGTTGCAATACGGTCTAAGAACCAACGGTCATGCGAGATCACCATTACGCTACCTGGGAATACTAAAATTGCATCTTCTAATGCACGTAAAGTTTCGATGTCCAAGTCGTTTGACGGTTCATCGAGTAAGATCACGTTAGCACCAAGCTGTAGGATTTTCGCAAGTTGTAGACGGTTACGCTCACCACCTGACAATTGACCTACACGTTTTTGCTGATCTTGACCTTTAAAGTTAAAGCGACCGATATAAGCACGAGAGCCAATTTCGTAATCACCAATCTTTAAGATATCTAAACCGCCAGAAACTTCTTCCCAAACCGTTTTATCATTATCTAATGTGTCACGGATCTGACCAACATAAGCAACTTTAACCGATTCACCAAGTACAACAGTACCTGTATCTGGTTGTAATTCGCCAGTCATCATACGGAATAGCGTCGTTTTACCCGCGCCATTCTCACCCACGATACCGACAATTGCAGTTGGTGGTACAACGAACGATAAATCTTTATACAGCGTACGACCATCAAACGATTTGCTGATGCCTTCAACTTCTACAACCTTGTTACCTAGGCGTGGACCAGGTGGAATGTAGATTTCAGAAGTTTCGTTACGTTGTTGGAATTCACGTGAGTTAAGCTCTTCAAAACGCTCCATACGCGCTTTGTTTTTCTTTTGCTGACCTTTGGCATTAGAACGAACCCATTCAAGTTCTTTCTTAAGTGCTTTAGCAAAAGATTCTTCTTGCTTGTTCTCTTGCTCTAAACGGGCATTTTTCTGCTCTAACCAAGAAGAATAGTTACCTTGGTATGGAATACCCATGCCACGGTCAAGCTCAAGAATCCATTCAGCCACGTTATCTAAGAAATAACGGTCATGCGTAATCGCAACGATTGTGCCCGCAAAATCTTTAAGGAAACGTTCTAACCAAGCAACAGATGATGCATCTAAATGGTTCGTCGGTTCATCAAGAAGCAACATATCAGGTTTAGAAAGCAATAAACGGCAAAGTGCAACACGGCGGCGTTCACCACCTGAAAGCAACGTTACGTCTGCATCCCAAGCAGGAAGATTCAGCGCAGCAGCAGCTTGATCCATTTGGTTGCTTAAGTTATGTGCATCCCAAGTTTGGATGATTGCTTCTAGCTTTTCTTGCTCTTTTGCAAGCGCATCAAAGTCTGCATCTTCTGCTGCATATTCAGCAAAAACTTCGTCTAAGCGTGCCAACGCATCAAGCGGTTCACGTAAACCATCTTCTACATTACCACGAACGTCTTTAGTTTCGTCTAAAGGTGGTTCTTGTTCAAGGTAGCCGATTTTGATACCTGGTTGTGCACGCGCTTCACCAGAGAAATCTTTATCTACGCCCGCCATAATACGAAGCAAGGTTGATTTACCTGCACCGTTTAAACCAAGAACACCAATTTTAGCGCCCGGGAAAAATGATAAAGAGATGTCTTTTAAGATTTCGCGTTTCGGCGGAACCATCTTCGACACACGGTTCATCGTGTAAATATATTGGGCCACGTAGGACTCCTCAATAGAAAACTAATTTCGGGGATGAAGCGCCCCGGCTCAAATGAGCGAAAAAATAATCGGGTATTATACGATGAATACTTTGAAAAAATAAGGCATGTTGCTCAAGTTGCTGAGTTTGTTGTAAATATCTTTTTAAAACCCAACCATCCAATTGATTTTATTTAAATTATATTATTTTTACCCTAAACATCAGCATATCAATCCATCATTTAGACACGCATTAAAGCTAGGTCTATTTTATAGGCTATGCATATGTCAAAGCGATGAACATGACTCAAAAAGTTTACACTTATATGGAGCATCTAAAACCCCAGATTGAGCTTTTAGAGTGCTCCAATTGTCTTATAGGTGTAATTTTTGCATGCTATAAGCTCAAATATAAGGTCTGCATAATTTTTTACTTCATTCGCCATTATGTATGCCTTTATTTAGGATAAAATGCGGATTTTTTAAACAAAACTGGCATTTTTACTGAAATCAACTATGATTTATAACACTTAAGCATTTGAAGCCAATGACTTCTATGTCAAACAATGTCATAAAAAAACAAGAGCTCATTTTAAGAATAGGTCAGGAAACATTACCGTGAAGGCAAAGTTTGAAAAATTGTTACATAAGCGTGTAGAAGGCAAAATTGTATTGGTCACTGGTGCGTCTAGTGGTATTGGTCTGACCACCGCCAACAAGTTGGCCGATGCAGGCGCGCATGTTCTACTCTTAGCACGTACACAAGAAACCCTTGAAGTGGTCCAAGCAGGGATTGTAGGACGTGGCGGTCAGGCCTCTGTTTATGCCTGTGACTTAAACGATTTAGAGGAAATTGATCGTGTTTCGGCACAAATTTTGGCAGATGTAGGTCATATTGATATTTTAATCAATAATGCCGGTCGCTCTATTCGTCGTGCGGTACATGAATCACTTGATCGTTTTCATGATTTTGAACGTACCATGCAGCTTAATTATTTTGGCTCGGTACGTTTAATTATGAACTTGTTGCCCAAAATGATGCTGCGTCGCCAAGGTCATATTATTAATATTAGCTCGATTGGTGTATTGGCCAATGCAACACGCTTTTCGGCTTATGTAGCCTCTAAAGCTGCACTTGATGCGTTTAGTCGTTGTTTGTCTGCCGAGGTACATTCACACAATATTGCCATTAGCTCGATCTACATGCCGTTGGTACGCACACCAATGATTGCACCTACAAAAATGTACAACTATGTGCCCACTTTAAGCCCTGAACAAGCTGCCGATTTAGTCGCTTATGCCGTGATTAAACGCCCGAAGAAAATTGCCACCAGTTTAGGTTATTTAGCCTCAATGACTTATGCAGTTGCACCAGACGTTAACAATAAACTGATGTCGATTGGCTTTAATTTATTCCCAAGTTCAAGCGCATCTGTGGGTCAACCGCAAAAGTTAAATTGGATCCAAAAGGCTTATGCACGTATTTTCCCTGGTGAACATTGGTAAGCCTGCTGCTGTTTTAGGTGTAGCAAGACAAGCGAGATCAGTTTTAAAAAGATTATCTTGCCAATTGGATAGATAAGCATTATTTTTCTCGACACTTGCTTGTATTTAGCCCTTAGTGTTTGGAGCAAAACGTAGCACTTACACAGTGCTGTTGAAGGCTCCTTGAAATAAATAGATTGAATTTTAAATTATGAAGTGGCACATCGTCCTTGTTTACGCCTTTTTAGCCTTTGCCCTGTTTTTGAGTTACGGCATCATCAGCAGTATTGCAACACAACAATATGAACTGATGGAAATTGTCGCCGATATTGGTGCAATTTTGATTTGTTTAGATTTAGCTGCATCGACCTACTTTTTAAAGTTAGTCAAACATCCCAACCAAAAAACCGAAGCACACATGCCTAAAGTGGTAAAAGTCACGCGTAAAGTGGGACATTTTGGCATTATGCTGATTTTATGCGGTTGGATTGTTCCTATGCTATAAATTAAAAAACCTCCCATTTGGGAGGTTTTTTTAACGCAGCGTTAAAGGATTATTTAGAACCTTTAATACCTGCTTGTAGTAACAATGCACCTAAACCACCAATTTTGGCTTCTTGAGGTTTTTGTTGCTGTGGTTTTTTCACTTGTGGGCGGTCGCCTTGTGGACGTTGCTGCGGACGTTTAGCTTGCGGCTTACGCTCAGTACGTGGCTCAGTTGCTTCACGGCGTGGTTGACGCGGTGCTTTCACTGGCTGAGAACCTTCAGGACGCATAGATAAGTTTACACGCTGACGTTCAGTATCTACATTCAGTACACGTACTTGTACAATTTGACCTGGCTTAACCACCTTATGTGGGTCGGCCACAAACTCGTTAGCAAGTTCTGAAATATGTACTAAACCATCTTGATGCACACCTACATCCACAAATGCACCAAAGTTGGTTACATTGGTGATCACACCTTCTAAAGTTAAACCTTCGGTGAGTTGTTTTACATCGGTGATATCATCACGGAATTTAGCAGTACGGAATTCAGGACGTGGATCGCGACCCGGTTTTTCAAGTTCGTTTAACACATCTTGAATCGTTGGCAGACCGACTTTTTCATCTACGAATTCTTCAGCATTTACTTGGCGAATAATTTCTGAATTGCCAATAATGTCTTGAACTGTGGTGCCTTTAGCCGCCACAATTTTTGCCACTAAATCATAGCTTTCAGGGTGCACAGCCGATGCATCTAATGGCTCTGCACCTTCTTGAATACGTAAGAAACCTGCCGCTTGCTCAAAAGTACGCTCGCCTAAACGTGGTACATTTTTAAGTGCAGTACGTTGTTCAAAACGACCATGTTCTTTACGGTATTCAACAATTTGTTGCGCAATAGCTTTGTTTAAGCCTGCGATATAACCCAAGATCGCCGCAGACGCTGTATTTACATCAACACCTACTGCATTCACACAGTCTTCAACCACAGTGTCGAGCATTTTTGCCAAACCTGTTTGGTTGACATCGTGTTGGTATTGACCTACACCAATTGACTTTGGCTCAATTTTAACCAATTCTGCCAATGGATCTTGTAAACGACGCGCAATGGATACCGCACCACGAATGGACACATCTAAATCTGGTAATTCTTGTGATGCCAGTTCCGACGCCGAATAAACCGATGCACCTGCTTCTGAAACTGTCACACGGGTTAAGTTAAGATCGCTATTGGCTGCCATCATCTCTGCGACAACGCTTTCTGTTTCACGGCTTGCTGTACCATTGCCAATGGCAATTAGATCTACATTAAACTCGCGGCATAAACGTGCCAATTCGGCAATTGCACCGGCTTTATCGTCTTTAGGTGCAAATGGATAAACTGTACTATGTGCAACCACATCGCCTGATGCATTGACCACAGCCAATTTCACGCCTGTACGGATACCAGGGTCCACACCTAAAGTGGTGCGCGCGCCTGCCGGGGCAGATAACAATAAATGACGTAGATTTTCTGCAAAAACGTTCATTGCTTCAGTTTCGGCGTTTAAGCGTTTTTCTGTGAGTAATGAATGTTCAATGCTTGGACGTACTTTGCCTGACCAAAACAGTTGTGCAGTTTGCTTTAAAAATTCTTGGCGCGCTTGCGGTTGAATCGAATCTAACTGATATTCAGCTTCAATACGTGCCAATGCTGCTGCATCTTCACCATCTACTTTTAAGCCCAGTACGTTTTCTTGACGACCACGTAACATGGCCAGTAAACGATGTGATGGCACTTTGTTTAAGTTTTCAGAAAAATCAAAGTAGTCACGGAATTTTTTGCCAACTTCTTTTTTCTCATCACTTGCTACAGCACTTTTGAGTAAAGCCGTTTTCGCAAACATAACTTTTAACTCAGTGGTAAGTGCAATATTTTGCGCCCACTCATCAATAATGATGTGCTGAATCGCGGCAAGTTGCGCGTCTAAATCGGCATAGTTTTCATGGCTAAAACCTGCCAGTGCAGCACTTGGCTCAACATCTTGGGTTAAAATTTGCGTGGCAATCTCACCTAAGCCGGCTTCTTTGGCTTTAAACGACTTACTGGTACGTTTTGGGCGGTAAGGTGCGTAGATTTCTTCTAATGCATTTTTAGTTTCTGCCGCGTTCACACGCGCTAATAAATCATCAGAGAGTTTGTTTTGTTCTTTGAGTGATTCGATGACTTTTTCGCGGCGTTCAAACAAATCACGTAAATACGATAAGCGCGTATCGAGCTGGCGTAACTGCGTATCGTCTAAGCCTTGAGTTACTTCTTTACGGTAACGCGCAATAAATGGAACGCTGGCACCTTCGTCGATTAGCTTAATGGCAGCTTCGACTTGATTTGGACGTACGGCAATTTCTTTTGCCAACTGCTGAACTAAGTCAGTCATCGTGTTGATCCCACAAGGATAAGTACTAAATGCCATGATTATAAAGACCAAGACTATAAAATCCACACTTGTTTTCGTAAATTTGTGCTTGGTTGTGCCGAGCAATTTGTTATAGTTTTAATTAAGCGCTCAAAATAACAGCAAAAATGCACTTAAAGCTAAGCTTGATGAGGGATCTAAACCGATGTTCGCTGTATACGTTTGGTATCTATGTCTTGATTTTAGCTCGAATATTTGTTGCTTTAGAACATAGTAAACCCCATTGAATATCGTATACTCAAATCAGACCTGACGATGACAATAAAGAATAAGGAGCACATCATGAGTTTAGTTGTACCCGCTGAAAATTTAGATGCTGTACAAGAAACTGACCGCGTCGAACGCATTCTCGTTGTAGACGATGATGTGCGTTTACGTACCCTGCTACAGCGTTTTTTAGAAGATAAAGGCTTTGTGGTAAAAACTGCACATGATGCCACGCAAATGGATCGCCTATTGCAACGTGAATTATTCTCGTTGATTGTGCTCGACTTTATGTTGCCGGTAGAAGATGGTTTAAGTATCTGTCGTCGTTTACGTCAATCCAATATTGATACCCCAATTATTATGCTGACCGCACGTGGTAGCGATGCCGACCGCATTGCAGGCCTAGAAGCCGGTGCAGATGATTACTTACCAAAGCCGTTTAACCCAAATGAATTGTTGGCACGTATTCGTGCAGTATTGCGTCGTCAAGTACGTGAAGTACCAGGCGCACCAAGCCAACATATGGAAGTGGTCAGTTTTGGTCCTTGGTCATTAGATTTATCTACCCGTACCCTAACCCGTGAAGGTCAAGTGGTGACCTTAACTACAGGTGAATTTGCGGTGCTTAAAGCTTTGGTACAACATCCGCGTGAGCCACTGACTCGTGACAA
Source organism: uncultured Acinetobacter sp. (assembly GCF_947624825.1). GTDB lineage: Bacteria > Pseudomonadota > Gammaproteobacteria > Pseudomonadales > Moraxellaceae > Acinetobacter. The sequence goes on along the minus strand of NZ_CANQLZ010000065.1, from coordinate 4,540 downwards.
ACTGATGAATTTGGCGCGTGGTCGCGAATGGGGTGCGATGGAGCGCTCTATCGACGTTCAAGTGTCACGTTTACGCCGTTTAATTGAAGAAAATCCTGCCCGTGCCCGTTATATTCAAACCGTATGGGGTGTGGGTTACGTCTTTGTACCCAATGGTGCAGAATAATCAAGCTTGGGTTTACACATGTAAACCCTATTTTTTTGACTGACCTTGAGAACAGCGGTGAAACTTGATCCTCTAGACCCACAAGACTTTACAGACTACGTAGCGTATTCGGAAAAGAAACGTACCCATACCGAGCGTTTTTTGGACAAGATTAAACCGCGTTCGGCTGCCATGCGTACCACCGTGTTGGTGTTGTTTGTGGTGGTGTTTAGTTTATTTATGTCAATTTGGTTTTTCTGGCGCACCTTGTATTTGCCTGAAATTCAGCAGCATGCGCGTTATTTGGCAGTCGAACTTGATATTTTAAGTGACCCTGACTTACGTATTTATCATCAAGGGGAAATCGTTAATCCGCAAATATGGCTCAAAGATCGTATGGGACTTGAGTACATTAGCAACCCCGATGAGTTTCCTAATATTCGCGACAAGGTGTTGGCTGAATTTTTTACCAATGAAATTGAAGCGACGCTTGCCAAAGAGCTTGGGATTGAAAATGTGACTGTTTATTTTCAATTTAAGCCTAGCCCACGCATTTGGATTCAAACCCCCAATATGAACGGCAACTGGGTACGCGAGCCGCTAAAAACCTATGCCAATTATAGCCCTGAATTAATTTTAGTGTGGTTACTTGGCACCCCATTAATTGCCGCGATAATCATTTTAACTTTGGTGCGCCAGCTCAATCGTCCATTACGTCGCTTACAAAATGCAGCCAACAGCTTTACCAAAACCGGTACTGCACCCTATTTAGACACCAATCATGGGCCTCAAGAAATTCGTGAGGTGAATCAAGCCTTTAACCGTATGGTCTATAACTTAGATCAAACCGAGCGTGAACGCCGCATTATGTTGGCTGGGATTTCGCATGATTTACGCACCCCCTTAACGCGTATTCGTTTAAGCGCCGAAATGATGCCAGAAGATGACTTTTTAAAAGAAGGTCTGATTTACGATGTAGAAGATATGGATGCAATTTTAAATCAATTTATCTCTTACATGCGTGATGGCTCAGATGAAGAACCGCAAGACACCGACCTCAATAGTCTATTGCAAGAATTAGTAGTGCAATTTAAGCCTTTAAATATTCGCTTTTGCCCCCATGAACTTCCTATTATTCAAGCGCGTAGTCTGTCGCTGAAGCGTTTAATTGGTAATTTAATTAACAATGCTAAACGCTATGGCGCAGAACCTATTGATATTTCTGCAAAAATGATCAATGAACGTATCTTGATTTGTGTTGCAGATCATGGCGAAGGGATTCCACAAGATCAAATTCAAGATCTCATGCAACCTTTTGTACGTGGCAATGCTGCGCGTACAGTACAAGGGAGTGGCTTAGGTTTAGCGATTGTGAAACGTATTGTTGATATTCATCAAGGTGAACTTCTAATTCAAAATCGCCCTGAAGGTGGTTTAGAAGCCATCATTTCATTGCCGCTTCATCAAAAGCCAAAACCTGAAATTGAAACACATAGTACACTTGAAAAACTTAAGCAAAGCTTAAGTGATCGCTTTTAACTATTGTTTAATATTTAAACAAATGTAGTTGTTTAAAGCATCAACCAATTGGTTTAATTTGATTAAAATCATGTGTTTATACTTTATAAATATAATTTATACCCACATTTTTTTAAAAAATTAGACCTTAGACTAACAGCTATGCACAATGGCTTTTCTGATCGGTACAATCCGTCTCAGATTTAAATTTTAACGAGAGTAAACCATGTCTTTAGATCGCATTCGTTTAGCTTCACTACATAACAAAGTTATCAGCGCAGAACAAGCAGCTGAGTTTATCCAAGATGGCATGACTGTCGGTATGAGCGGCTTTACCCGCGCAGGTGAGGCGAAAGCTGTTCCTTTAGCATTAGTTGAACGTGCTAAAACTAACCCGCTTAAAATTACCCTAATGACAGGTGCAAGTTTAGGTAACGACCTTGACAAAAAATTAACAGAAACTGGTGTCCTTGCACGTCGTTTACCGTTCCAAGTAGACAACACGCTACGTAAAGCCATCAACAATGGCGACGTGATGTTTATTGACCAACATTTATCTGAAACTGTTGAGCAAATGCGTAACGGTCAGTTAAAGAAAAATGAAATTGCAATCATCGAAGCAGTTGCGATCACTGAAGATGGCGGCATCATTCCAACGACTTCTGTGGGTAACTCAGCAAGCTTTGTACAATTTGCTGATAAAGTGATTGTTGAAATCAACACTAATTTAAGCCCAGCGTTTGAAGGCTTACATGACATCTATATCCCAGAGATGCGTCCAACACGTGGTCCAATCCCATTGACTGTTTCTGATCAACGTATTGGTACACAAGCGATTCAAGTGGATCCTGCAAAAATCGTCGGTATCGTATTTAACAGCGAATTACATGACTCTCCATCAACTGTGACTGAGCCAGATGATGAAACACAAGCCATTGCTGATCATTTAATTGCGTTCTTTGAACGTGAAGTTGCAGCAGAGCGTTTACCATCAAACTTAGGTCCATTACAAGCAGGTATTGGCTCAATTGCCAATGCGGTATTAACAGGTCTAAAAGATTCTAATTTTGAAAACCTTGTGATGTATTCAGAAGTACTACAAGACTGTACCTTTGAATTGATTGATGCAGGCAAAATGACTTTTGCTTCAGGTTCATCAATTACTTTATCGGAAAAATTCGGTGAAAAAGTATTTAATAACATCGAAGCGTACAAAGACAAATTAGTGCTGCGTCCACAAGAAATTTCAAACCATCCTGAAATCGTACGTCGTTTAGGTATTATTGGCATTAACACTGCGCTTGAGTTTGATATTTACGGTAACGTAAACTCAACTCACGTATGCGGTACCAAAATGATGAACGGTATTGGTGGTTCAGGTGACTTTGCACGTAATGCGCACATTGCGATTTTTGTGACCAAGTCAATTGCTAAAGGCGGTGCAATTTCATCTATTGTTCCATTTGCGTCTCACATTGACCATGCTTGCCATGACGTTGACGTATTAGTCACAGAACAAGGTTTAGCTGATCTTCGTGGTTTAGCGCCGCGTGAGCGTGCCAGTGCCATTATTGACCACTGTGTACACCCAATGTACCAAGCTGCGTTAAACGATTACTTTGATCGTGCATGTGCTAAAGGTGGTCAAACACCCCATATCTTAACTGAAGCACTTGCTTGGCATGCTAAGTTTGAAGCAACAGGCAGCATGCTTGAAACTGAAAACGCATAAGTTTTGCTTTTAAAAAAAACGCCCACATTGGGCGTTTTTTTAGTTTCAAGGATGCGCCAATTGTCCAATTCTAAGCAATACAGGAAAGGTGACGCTTACAGAGCTGTCTTTATGTTGCTGTAATGCCTCTGCAATCTGTGTTAAAGCAGAATGCCCTGTTTTACGTTCATAGTCTTGCACTGCCGACCATGTGGTTAAATATTCAAATAACTGCTCAGGGGTCCAAATATAATTGAGTTCCAAAGGCGGGGTGGCAACCTCTTGAAATGGAAATGGAATGCTTTGATAATTTTCATCTATATAACGTCGCTCAGGTGCCCAATAGCCTTTTAAGGTATGTTGATATAAATGCTCTACTTGTTGATTTAAACCTTCATCATGAATCTGAATTAAACCGTAACCAATCACAGCAAGAATACCTTCAGGTTTAAGGACGCGACGCACCTCTTTATAAAAACTCTCAAAATCAAACCAATGAATGGCTTGTGCCACCGTCACTAAATCCACCACATGTGCCATTAAGCCGCTATGTGTGGCCGATTGAATGGCATAGCGTACATTTTTAAGCTCAGGAGCATGTTGTAATTGGTTTTGGCTAATATCAGTGGCCAATACATGCGTAAACTGCTCAGCCAATAAATGTGTAAATTGTCCAGAGCCTGCGCCAACATCCCAAGCTAAGTCACGTTCGGGTACTAACAATAAAATTTGCGCCATGATTTCTTGTGAATACATAGGACGTGCTTTGGCATAGTGGGCACTTTGTTCGGAAAATAAATCTTTCATTCTTGTTCTCATCATTTTTATTATTGATGATTTTATTATAGACATAAAAAAAGCCCCAAACTTAAAGTTTGAGGCTTTTTTGAATATGGTGGCGAGACCCAGGATCGAACTGGGGACACACGGATTTTCAATCCGTTGCTCTACCTACTGAGCTATCACGCCGATGCGGTGTATTAAGCCCTATCTGCTAAAGATAGTCAACACTTTTCGTTAAAAAATATTAAATATTTATTTTTTAAATCATTTTAGCCAAAAAAAATCCCCAAACTTAAAGTTTGGGGATTTTTGAATATGGTGGCGAGACCCAGGATCGAACTGGGGACACACGGATTTTCAATCCGTTGCTCTACCTACTGAGC
>NZ_CANQLZ010000064.1 GCF_947624825.1 uncultured Acinetobacter sp. | reverse complement strand
TTCTTGAGAATATTTAGCCATTAAAAAGCACCCTTTAAATTAGACTGAGAGTGTCCAACTTTCGGGGTGCAGATTAATATGGCGGTTTTTTTATACAATAATTTTTTTGCCTTCATGTAAGCAATAAAACGGATTGATAAATTTAGAGGTTTTATTCATGGCTTTCATCAACTCGTGCTCAGATTGTTCACGTGCTTCAGTATTGACCTGAAAGGTGCGATAACGTACCGCAACCGAACATTTAGAATGCAAATCTTTATGCGCTTGCAAAGCATCGGTCGGACTTAAATGTAAATAACGCAACACATCTTTTTGTGGATAGCAATTAAGTGGCAACAATGCTACACGTGGTGCGCCTAAGCGCTGATGAATGGTTTTAAAGTGACTTGAGTAACCAGTATCGCCTGCAAAAAAACAGTAATCTGCACCATGCTTAATGGCAAAGCCTCCCCATAAAGCGCGGTTATAATCACGTAAACCACGCCCTGAGGCATGTTGGGCTGGGGTAAAAATAACCTTAAACTCACCAAACTCTTGCCATTGCCACCAATCTAGCTCCACCACGTTAAAATGATCTGGCAAATACCATGCGTTGCCTAAACCCGTAAAAATTGGCATCTCAAATTTTTCATGCAACCATGTCAGTGTGGCAACATCCATATGATCATAGTGATTATGGCTAATTAGCACGGCATCAATCGGTGGCAGCTCTTCTAGCGCAATACCTGCCGGAGACATCCGTTTTGGCCCACGTCCTTGCTGTGGACCTGCATACTCTGCCCAAATCGGGTCAGTTAAAAAGTTATAAGGACCAATTTGTATTAGCGCTGTGGCATGCCCAATAAACCACACTTGCCAATCATCTAAACCTGCATGCGGACGTGCTTGGGGCACATTACGCCCTGCCCCAAGACGTTGTTCCAACTCGGCTGAGTAATCGACTTGCCATGTGGCACGTTTACGTCGTAGCAGCCATTTGACTAAACTGCCGCGCGTGGGTGCTTCAGGCGGATTACCGGGATTAAAAAACACCTGTCCATCGTAATGGTCAGAATGCAAATAGTCGAACGTGGGTTGACGCCACGTATGCGTCCAACAAGAAAGCGTCGGCAATTGGAAGTGATGTTGTTGTAAATCTTGTTTCATGGCATCCAAGTTCTAAGCATGGTTTAGGCGAACATGTGGGCATCTATCGCGTCATGATTGCACTTTGCCATAGTGCGACACTTTTTGCATTAAGCCGCGATAAAATAATCAGCTTGTCGTATCTTAGCTAAATTTGATACAAGTTTACGCAGTGTTTTTGTTGCCAATATAAAAAAAGAAGCTTACGCTTCTTGTTAGGATTTTGCCAAGTATTGTTCACGCCATTCTTTAAAGAAATACAACACAATACCCAACATCACAATGCTAATACCAATAAAAGCATGGCTACTAATATGCTCATTGTTTAAGGTCGCACCTAAAATTAAGGCAATAATGGGTGTCATCACATTACTTAATGACACAGTTGAAGCTGCCAAACGACGAATCAACCAGAAATAACACAGCATTGCCACAATAGATGACATGATCATGGTAAAGCCAAAACCAATCCAAGCATGTGTGCTTGGCATTTGCGTTGGGAAATGCTGCCAAATAAATGGTATCAGCAACAACGAAGCTAAAGCTGATACAAGCAAAGAACCCGTGGCTTGTGACATCGGTTTAAGCGGCGCATTAATTTGTTTAACCCAAAAAATCGAGCTGATATAAGACACCATACTAATTAGCATTAATACCACACCCCAAGGGTTCACTTGGGTGTCGGCAGAATCGGCAAAAACAAAACTTAAACCACCCACCGCAATGGCCATACCTAACCATTGTATCCAGATTAATTTATGGGTTTTTAAAATCACATGCCCAATTAAACCTGCAATCAGGGGTGAAAAACCAAAGATTAGTGCCATTAATCCAGAAGTTAAATAATTAGCAGCCAAGTAAATAAATAGCTGTGCACCAATTAAATTTAAGCTACCTGCCACATAGCTTTGCATTGACGTGGCATCAAAAGGCAGTGGATTACGCATAAGCGCAAGTAAGCCTAAAGCAATGATACAGGCACCAAAATAACGAATAATCAACACCCACATGGGATGCACTTCTGCCACACTCCACACAATCGCTAAAGGTGTGGTCGCCCAAATTAACACCAATAAGGCGTAGATACTTGCCGTAAGCGGCAAAGATGCTTTCATAATGTTACTCATTGAGTTTTGAATTGGCATAAAAAAACAGACCTTAGTTACCCAAGGTCTGCTCTTTGACAATAACCTAAAACTTATTTAACAAGTTTACGTAAATCTTGGCTCAAGTCTAAATATTTATCGGCTTCAAAAGCAGCTTGCTTGCTGATGAGTTTTTTCAAATGACGCATGTCTTTGGCAGCATTGACAGTAATACCACCCACAATCACGCCGTCTGTCACACCAAACAATACAAATGATGATTCTTGACGTAATTCAGGTTGAATTTCACCACGAACTAACCACTCGCTCGCTGCCATATCACCAACAAACTGATAGTTGATATCCAGTTGATCCGTCCAGAACCATGCTGGATTAGCAACAGGATGCTCAACTTGCATCACGTGACGTGCAAAGATGCCTGCTTGTAAGTTAGCATTTTCCCATGTTTCCACACGACGGAACTCGCCATCGGCGCGAAGCTGAGTAGCAACGTCACCTGCTGCATAAATATCAGGATGTGAGGTTTGGCAGTTTTCATTGACTTTAATCGCAAAATCAACATCTAAACCTGCATCAACCGCAAGCTGTGCATTTGGCACAATACCAATACCATACACTACAGCATCAGCACGTAGCTCTTCGCCACCTTGTAAAGTGACCACAACTTCTTCGCCATCTAATTTGCAATCTGCAATGGCAGTTGATAAACGTACATCAACGCCTGCGAGTTGTTGCTGAGCCAAGAAAAATTCGCTCAAGATACGTGGTGATGAACGACCCATCACCATTGCACCCATTTCAATCACAGTCACGTCACATTGTTTAAAACGTGCAGATGATGCAAGTTCTAAACCAATCACACCACCACCAATTAAGATGATGCGTTTGCCGGGTTGTAATACTGGTACAAGTGCTTGTGAGTCTTCTAGGTTACGCAAGGTGTAAACGTGTTTACCCAAAGCATCAAAATTTGGTAAACGACGTGCTGCACCGCCAGTGGCAAGCAATAGCTTGTCAAATGCAATCACATCGCCATTTTTAAGTTCAGCAGTTTTTGCGTCGCTATTGATTTTAACCACGCCATTGCCACGAATGACTTCAACACCAAGTTCTGCCAGTTTTTCTTCCGACAAAATTTCGATTTTAGTCTCTTCAGGTTTTAGAATCACATCTTTAGATAGCGGTGGACGCTCATAAGGAAGATGCGTTTCATCGCCCACTAAGATGATTTTACCTTCGTATTTATTGCCACGAAGTTCTAAAATTGCGCTAGCACCGGCTTGACCAGCACCAACAATAACGATGGTTTCAACGCTCATGTGCTATTCCTTATTTCAATTCTGCAGAGACAATACCAAAGCCTGCAATCCACTCGCTAATGTCTTCATAGCAGTGTGCAGTCATGTCATATTCGCCAACTTCATGAAGTGCTGCAAATGCTGCCATCCACGAACGAACCTCTTGACCACCACGGCCGCCATCACGACGGATTTCCGCTTCTGTCATCGCTTCCATTGTGGCAAAATCAGCTTTCTTGAACGTTTCAAGTAAAGCACGATCCCACTCAGGATTAAGAGGTACAGCAACTGACTTATCGCCTGCTGCCAATTTTTGACCTACAGCAATAATTTTGCCTTGACGTGCATTACGCGCTTCTTCGCTTGGGTTACGACCTGCAATTAAGAACTCTTCCACTTCTGGTGGTACAGCACCCATTTGCGGCGTTGGTGGATCATGCGATAAACCACCTGTACCCAATACCAGTACACGCTCGTTATCAAGGTTTAAAGACTTGATAAACTGACCTACAGCACGGCCTAAAGCAATGGTACGCTTTGTGGTTGGCATCGGTGCTGCAGCACCATTAATAAATACCGGAATCGTTGGATAACGATCAAGCTGGCCACCACATAAGAAATGTAATGGCTGAGTCACACCATGGTCGGCCTGCATACGATATGAGTACGCAACATCCACACCTTCATCTAACACACGACGAACCAAATTCAGTGCTGTATCTTCAGGCACATCAATATGATCGTTGTCTTTACCGTAATCCCAATCACCTGCAGCTTTGGCACGAATACCTACGCAGAAACTTGGCATTAAGTCATAGAAAAAACCATTAAAATGGTCAGGACCAAAGGTAATGATCAGTGTTGGATTATAGTCTTCAACTTCTTGTGCAAGCTTGGCAAAAGTTTCACGAACTTTGTCTTCTTTATATTTTTCTTGCGGTGAAGCGAATTCCATTAATGGACTGTGCGATGCACAAATAAGTTTAACGGCCATGTGAGACTCCTAAACGGAAGGCAGCCATAAAGGCTGCCAAAGTAAGTTCAATGTGAAAAATTAGATTTCGTCAAAGAAGCCAGCACGTGGTTGACGTAAACCACGAATACCTAAACCACATTCAGCGTTAATTAATACGCCAGTCAATGGACGGTTGTTTTGACGCGAAGCCAATAACACATATGAACCTGTCATATCTTCTGGTTCTGGTAAGAAATTCAGTGGCATACCACGTGCAATCTTTTCAGGATCACGCGCATCAAGTAAACCTACGTTTTCTTGACCCAGTGACGCAGCACCTTTGATATTGACATTCATACCTGATGGGGCAACCGCATTCACTCGTACTTTAGGCGCAAGCTCATAGGCTAATTCTTTCATAATACCCACACCAGCATGCTTAGACGCTGTATATACAGGGCCTCCGCCAGCTGAGTACAATGCTGAATTAGACAAAGTAAATATGATCGACCCTTCAGATTTAACTAATTCATCAAGCGCAGCTTTGGCACCAAGGATTAAAGACTTGGTGTTAATGCCCATGATTTCATCAAAAGCTTTTTCAAGCTGCTCGCCCGAAGTATTGACGATATCGGCATAATGATCCCAGATACCGGCATTTCCTACGAAACAGTCAAGTTTACCAAAACGCTCAACGGTCGCTTTAACAGCACGGACATTGTCTTCATAGCTGGCTACATCGCCTTCGATCGCAAGAACTTTACCGCCAAAGTGCTCATTTAATGCATCAACCTTTGCTTTTGAACGTTGAAGTACGGCAACTTGTGCACCTTCTTCTAAAAAACGTTCAACCAGCGCCCAGCCTAAGCCTGAACCACCACCGGTAATAAGTGCAACTTCACCTTGTAGCCAACCCATGATTACTCTCCTGCCATCTCTACGTATAGTGCGCCATCTTCAATCACAACTGGGAAAGTTTGGATTGCATCAGTCGCTGGTAAACATAACGCTTGACCCGTTTTTAAGCAAAAACGTGCAGCGTGAAGTGGGCACTCAACAGTACCATCATCTTCAAGGTAACCTTCAGACATAGAAGCGTTGCCGTGTGAACAACGGTCGTTCATCGCGAAGAATTCGCCACCGTTGTTAAATACTGCTAAGGCATCAATACCGTTAACACCACAATCTACTTTTAGCGCTTCGCCTTCGTCTAATTCGTCAACTTGGCAAACAAAAATTTTATTCATTAGAAGAACACACTCAGGTTATGTGAGTTGTAAGTAACTTGGTCAAGCATGATCTTACGGTTGAAGATTTGGAAGCCTAAGCCACCTTCAACTTGACGGATCTTGTCATGACGTTTACCACAATAGATAACAACGTCTTTCTCTTTTTGCGTACGGTATAACAAATAAGTTACGTACACATCGTATTCACCTTCAACTTCAGTTGGCTCTACAATCACGTTTGATACCATATGCGTGGTACGTGATGGCGGCTCTTCAGCCCATGCCATACCGGTTTCAAGACGAGCAACACGACGTTCTAAAAGATCTTTCGTTTCATTGAACACCCAAGTTGTAGGTGGTTCAACAGAACGACGACGGTCACGGGTTTGAGCGTTTGGTGTAGTACGTAAAGTGTATGACACATCGTCAGCCATTACGTCTAACCAATCGCGGAATTTCCAATCGTCAAGCAATTTGCCTTCACGATAGAGGAACTGACTAATTTGGTGATGAAGTTCTAAGCTGATTTGACTCATTTCATAAGCTCCTTCTCGTATTCGTCAGCCGCTTTTTCCACGTCTTCCCATTTTTCATGGATTAATAAATCTGCCCAACGGCGGTACATACCACGCGCTGCTGTTTCAGAGAAAATGTAGTTGGTAATACCTGGAATACCGTCTTCACGGAATTTCTCGTTACCTTTACCCATTTCAACGATGAGTTTGTTTTTACGCGCTTTATAACCACGTAATACTTTTTGGATCTCAATCCAGTTTTCAGAGTCATCTTGCTCTAAGAAACCAGCTGGACCAAAGGCACGTGTTGCAGAACGTTCAAATGCTTCTTTCACTTCTTGAGACGCTTCAGCATCAGCAATACAAAATGCCCACACTTCAGTTTTGTTTGGACCACGTGGGTGCCATACGCGAAGTGTTGCAGTACCGTTCAACCAAGACAATGTTGGGAACATGGTGTTGTGACCTGCAAGACGTAAAGCACGGATTTCACCTAAACGCTCTTTTACATCTTCGTAAGTTTCGCGGAAGTAATTTGCAACTTCACCGTCAACCCATACGTTAGCATCTGGCTTTTCTGTAAAGAAGAAACCTGAACCATGACCGCGTGAACCGTATTGGATCGCGTCTTTTGCTGTTTCCCATACTGGACGAGCCGTTTGTGCTGCACCTAATTTTTTAGATGCTTCATCATCAGGTTTGGCACCAAGTACTTGAATTGCAGATGCATGCGAGAATAACGCGTGGTATTGGTCAGATGCGAACTGTTCAGCTGCAAATTTCCAGTTACAGTCGATTTCCCACTTATGCACACCACCGATGATTTCAGTACCACCCGGACGACGGTCAACAACGCCATCTAAGTACCAAGCGATATCACCCATGTATTCGATTAAGTCAGGTGTTGTTTCATCCCAGCAACCGAAGATTAAGCCTTTGTAAGACTCAACGCGGTTCACTTCAACCAGACCCCATTGCTCTTTACATGCACCATGTGGGTAAGCACGATCTTCAAGCGGGATATCTTTTAATGAACCATCAATACCATAAGACCAGCCGTGGTATGGGCAAGTAAACGCACGTGTATTACCACAGTCAGCGAAACTTACACGCATAGAACGGTGACGGCATTGGTTTAAGAATGCTTTAATTGAACCGTCTTTTTGACGTGCCACGATGATTGGATCTTCACCCATATAGGTATTGAAGAAGTCACCTGCCTTTGGAATTTGGCTTTCGTGACAAAGGAACAACCATGTACGACCGAACACACGTTCGAGTTCTAATTCATAGATGTCTGGATCTGTATAGATAGATGGCGTAAGACGACCATTTTGTGCATCGACTAAAGCGTCGATTTCGCGCACATCAATTTTTCCACTCATGAAAAGTTCTCCTGTGTCCAGTAAAGGCACAAAAAGTAATAGACTCAACTTGAGACGATAATCGTTTTTTGAACAGCGATAGTGAAATATTTTTTTTGTTTTAATTAAGATATTTTACAGATTATTATTTTTTGTTGTCTAACTATTAAATCAGCTCTTGTGACTTGTAATGTATTTATTTCCTAAATGGCAGAATAATCTTCTCCAAATAGTTGTTTATAGATTATACTAAACAGAAATCATAGTAAGACATTTTTTGGATTACTCTTTGGACTGGTGATATGGAATTACGACACCTTCGATATTTTATTACCGTAGCTGAAGAACTCAACTTCAGTAAAGCGGCTTTAAAACTCTATACAGCGCAACCCTCTTTAAGTCAGCAAATTAAAGACTTAGAAGAAGATGTGGGCGTAAAGTTATTACATCGTACTAAACGTAAGGTGGAGCTCACTGAAGAGGGTGCCGTGTTCTTAGAACAAGCGCGCTTAACCCTTGCACAAGCTGACAAAGCGGTTGCTATGGCACGTCAAGTGTCTCAAGCCAAACAGCAAATGTTACGCATTGGTTTTGTGCCTGTGGCGGAAATGAAAATTTTCCCTTATGTATTGCCAAATTTACGCGTGCAAAACTCTGATTTAAAAATTGAATTACTGAGTATGAACAACTCAGATCAGAGTAAAGCGATCAAAAAAGGTGAACTCGATATCACTTTTACCCGTCAAAAACTGCAAAGTGACGAAATTGAGAGCCAATTTGTACTGCGTGAGCCCCTAATCTTTATTTTGCCCAAGGATCATCCTTTAGCCAAATACGAGCGCATTCCAGTCAAAGCCTTGAACGGAATTGATTTTATTATTCCTGCCATGGAACAATCGCAAACCCTGCACAACTTGATTTTAGACTTTGCTAAAAGCAACAATATTGAGCTTAATATTGTTCAAAAAGCAGATAACATCTTGTTTAATATCAACTCTATTGGTATGGGACTTGGTTGCACAATTTTACCGGGCTATATTGCGCCGCTCACCATGAGCAATACCGTGATTCGTCCATTAGATGTAGAGCTGCCGCATCTTGATTTATATGTCAGTTATCGTAAGAACAGTACATCGCTTGCTGTAACCAAATTTATTGAGTTATTAACGCGCGTTTTCTATCTTGGTTTTAATCGCGAAGCTGAATAATTTTTAGCAATGACACAGTATGTGAAAAGCATCATTATTTTATACGAGAATAATGGTGTTTTTTTATGCCCTATTTTGCACAAAATACATACAATTCAGACTTAAGTCTAAACTCTTTTTTTTATAATTGAGTTAAATCGGTTACAAAAAAATAAGTATGTAAATGTTTCAAGATAAAGCAGATCTTATTTATGCTCCATCTACAACTTAAGTCTAATACTTAAGTGTGCCTGTAAAAGCGGATTTTTACCGTAAAACCCATATTACTTGATAATGACACTCATTTATAAAATTAACGCAAGTGATGATTGAAAAAAAAGGATGGTTTGCACCACCCTTTTTTTGATTAAAGCTTATTTTACACCGTGTACCGCAAGGTAGTTTTTGATCACAGTGTTAAATTCATCTGCTTTTTCAACTTGTGACCAGTGACCACATTGGCTGAAAATATGCGCATCAGCATTTGGAACCACATTTAAAATGTCCCAAGTACGTGATACTGGAATAACAACGTCTTGTGTACCGTGAATAAGAAGAACTGGAACAGTAATCTCTTTCATTTTTTCGAAATCTAATGGGAATTCGAAACGGTCACGGTCACGTGCGCCAACAACGTCCATTAAACGGTTTGAAGCGTAGTCATTTGCAGCTGACTCGTAACGAACTTTAACAAGCTCATCCGTGATCAAATCTTTGTTAACTACAAACATAGACAGTGTCTTTTTAACACCTTCAACAGTTAACACTGGGTTTGCATGAGCTTTAAGCGCAGCAGTTTGTACTGCACCGCCTGTACCCATAGAAACAATACCTAAAACACGCTCTGGATAATCAATTGCAAATTGGAATGCCAACCAACCACCAAGTGAGTTACCCACTAACCATGTTTTTTCAATGCCAAGTGCATCTAAAGTACGTACAGCGTGATCAACCCAAGCACGAATACCATATGCAGTATTTGGCGCTACAACAGTTTGACCGTAACCAATGGTGTCAATTGCGATACAACGCGCTTGTTCACCAATTTGAGGTAGGTTTAACCACCAGTTTGCCGCAGCAGATACACCAGTACCTGAACCATGTAAGAATAAAATAGGCGTACCTTCACCAATTTCATGGTAATGCGTTAACTCGCCTTCAGCTGTTTCGATCCATTTGTCTTCTAAACCAAAGAATGAATCAGTTTTATATTCTGGGATTTGAACAGTGCTCATACTTACTCCTCGTATAGCGTAAAACGCTGCTGGGTTGCCCCAACCTTCGCAATTTTTTTTCAGTTTATAACTGATTTAACCTATCCATATTACCTGTTCAAACCAATAAAACTGATATAAATTTACGATCAAATCGTATAAAAAAACGATAATTTAAGCTGTTGTTTTGTAAAGTTTTTAGTAAAAGCCAATTCCCTAATTTTGCTCAGGTATTTCATTAAAAAATACTGAAGCTTAAAAAGAGCAGCTTAGGCTGCTCTTTTTTCAACCCTAAATTAGAACTTATAACTATAGGTGGTCGCAACACGATGCTCTTGTAGGTCATTTGCGAAGTTATAATTGGTATCAATAAACATGTAGTTAAAGCCTAAACCTTTAAGTTTACCCTCTGGCACTACATAATTTACGATTAGATTATTTTCGTTTTCTTTACCTTCTCGTTTATTTACGCCCATATCAATGTTGTCGCCACGGAAATGACGCACGGTTGTCGTTAAACCGGGTACACCTGCGTCGGCAAAGTTATAGGTATAACCTAAACTCCAAGAGCGCTCATCTTTACGAATAAAACTTGCCACCGACCAATTGTCTAAATAAGGTTGGGCAACCCAACCACCAAGCGTTGGGAACATAGGGGCTTGATTGCCGTGTTCACCAAACATTTGTTGATAGCCCAATTGAACTGTGTGCATGCCATGATTAATTTTTGCACCTGCTGACACGGCTTGACTATCAATCTCACCAAATAACTTATCACCTGATTCACTGTTATCAAAATAACGAACATGTGCGTCAAGTTTAGTTTGTTCAGTTAAATTGGTTTTTAAAGTCGCAGCTACATAATGCTGTTGGTAGATGTTGGTGACATCGGCATACCAGTAGCTAGCACCAATTTTAAGGGTAAACTGATGATCAACACCAAGAATATACATGCCGTCATCAGTTGTTTTATTTTGAGCTTCTGCTTGTGCAAAATTGTTATTTGGGAATAAAGTCAAATCTTGATATTGATTATCGTAACGTGCATTAATGCCATCAATATACGCTAAGGTTAATTTGGTATCTTTAATATCTTTTGATTCTAACCAAGCACCGCTGTATGTGGTCAGCAATTGACGTGATGGGTCAAAGAACAACACAGGTGACATTGGTAATAAATCACCCACCTTTAATTCTGTTTGTCCGGCTTTCACCTTTAAGGTTGCACCTAACTTTGCATTGTCTTTTTTAACTTCTTTTTTGTTGTAGTCATATGGCATGTGAATATCATCCACAGCACCTTGCGATTTTAAGCCAATCGCATATTGCGCCAATAGATCAGCACCCACTTGAATACCTGCACCCACATCATGATAACCAGACTTTGCATCTAAAATCACACCTTGTGTCCAGTTGCTATAGCCTTTGCTATTGGCATTGGTGTCTTTATTGAAATCACGGTCAACATAGAAATTTTTAAATTTAAGTTGAACATTACTATCGTCAATAAAATCTGCTTGTGCTGCAGTCGTTGCAAAAGTTGCTGCGCAGATGGCTATCCATAGTGATTGGCGACGCATGGCTAAATTCCTAAAAAGTCTACGTGGGCTTAGGGGCTCATGATGCAAAAACCACTGTGATAAAAAAATCCGACTAGAGTAGTAAACTCAATTTAGCTACCACTATTTAAAGATCAAGTGCTTTGATGAATTAGAGTTTTTTTCAATAACTCCTTAAAGTAACTCAGCAAAACAACCAATATAAACATTTGTTATTAGAGTATTTTTTTTATTTATTTTGATCATGCTGCTTTAATCAGCAACCTTTAAGTGTTTTTAACTTTAAGCAAGCGGAGGATTATTTTTGTAATTTATTTTTAATAAGACCAAAATAATCTAAGATGATATTTTTTATATATAATTTAAGCATAAAAAAGCGCCCATTAAGGACGCTTTTTTTAAAACTCAAATTTTAACAATTAAGCTTGAAGCTCACGCGCTTTTGCCATTGTTAAAGCTAAGTCTTCGATCATGTCTTCTTGACCGCCAACCGTACCACGGCGACCAAGTTCCATTAAAATTTCACGAGCAGATACGCCATATTTCGCTTCAGCACGTTTAGCAAACAATAGGAATGATGAGTAAACACCCGCATAACCTAAAGTTGCTGCATCACGGTCTGCACGAATTGGGTTGTGCATCATTGGAATCACAAGGTCTTCAGCAACGTCTTGTACTTTGAACAAGTCAACGCCAGTGTCCATACCCATACGGTTTGCAACTGCGATGAACAA
>NZ_CANQLZ010000063.1 GCF_947624825.1 uncultured Acinetobacter sp. | reverse complement strand
GAATACATCCTTTGACAGGGTGTTCATTTAATAATATTGCTGAGATCACGTTCATATCTTTTATTTAAATACTTTAAAGATTTCCTAAAATTAACATAATACAGCTTATACGAAATCGTTTTTATTATCCTATAAAATTCAATAACTTAACCAAATCTTAAAAGCCCAATCCAAGCAGATTGGGCTTTTTACGTGAATTAGAACGTTCCACGCTTAATATTTAAGCATTTCTCCACGTTTCTCTTCATCAAAATTAAATAATGTTGCTCAAATATACTCGTCAAAAAAACGATTAAAAAAAGCTCCTTTTTGCAGCTTTTACTGAGCTTACTCTTTCGTTTGTCGACTAGCCTATGTCTGAGTAGTCAATCCCTCATATTTAAGCAGCTGTATAACCTACTTCTTTAAGGTATGGCAGCAATCCTTTCTGTTGCTCTGCATCCATCAGCATCGAGCGTAAACGTGCCACAAATGGCTTCATATCCTCTCCTACGTGCGCCATCGCCTGCACAGTAGGTAAATCGGCTAACTTGCTGCTAAACATGTCTAGCTGTTTTTCTGTGAGCTTCTGGAAGATATCTACTGTGCTTGGATCTTTAAGAGGTGAATGTACCGTTTTCTCAGTTGCTATAGATTGTTTTTGCTTAAATCTGAAAGAGAAACCAGTGATACAGCGCCCCTTTTTATGTTGGTCACATTCAAGAGTAATATCAGTATATTTATTAACTTGCATTAAGGCAGGATCCAACACACGTTTTTTAAAATCATGCATACGTTGATATTCAGTATCTAAGACTCCCATTCTTTGCCTAAACTCCGTTAGCTCAATAACTGGAGTTTTTCCTGTACTACGCCAGGCAATCAGTAGCTCATACAAACGAATAGCATAACCAGTCGATAGTTCACTAATTTGCTCAAGCTCATATTTTGTGAATTGTTCTTCTAATCTAATGATTAAGGGTACTACTGCAGGAGCAAAAATTATTTTTACTGTAGCTTCAGCATCAACATACACAATCTCACTTACCCAACGAGAACGATGATTCTGTACATTCCCTTTGTCACTATGCGATTGATAGCTGAACTGTCTAGAAAAGAGATTATCACAGGCATCTTTTAAAGCTTGATAGGCAGTCTGCCTAGTGACATTGAATTGCTTGATATAACTTTCAGCATGAACTGTTAGAGGATCGTTTGCATTGATCCCTTTACCTGATTCTCGAGCTTCTATGATTGCTAGCAAAATGAGTCTTTGCTCAACTAAGTCTAGATTATAACTAGCATTGATCAGAGCATTATCCTTAACCACTAATTTGCTCATAGTTCATCAGTATATTTATTGAAATAAGACGACATTAATATAACATGTCTTTTTATGGTAGGTAAGTGTCGTCTTATTGGTAGGTAAGTGTCGTCTTATTGGTAGGTAAGTGTCGTCTTATTGGTAGGTAAGTGTCGTCTTATGTCCTCTGAAAGCCTTGCTACATAAGGCTTTCAGCGTGTCTAAAAGCATTAAAAGCATTTAAAAGAATTTAAAAGCCTCGCTTCGCTAATTTTTTAATTGTAAAAAATAGGGAAATAATGCTTTCAACCTATCAAATTGAGTACATGAAATCTGATTTAATGCATATTTAAGTAAAAACATTAAAATTTAAAGCAAGGTTACTGATGTCTTACAAAATGTTATCCTACTGGATACCCTTTTCTAATCCTCAGACCTTGCCAAAGGGTTTCACCCCTTGGAACCCCAACCATTAATTCAATATTGATTGCAAATCATGATCTTTTAAACCGATTGTTTTTATGAAATTAATCTGTTTTACATATTTTTAGGTTTTTAATATTCTGAATTCAAGCCAGATAGGTATGAGATTTTTATCTCTACCAATCCAGCCACCTGATTTAGAGTCAAATTTTGCGACCGGCCACTACCCCTCTAAGCCGGTCTTTTTTTGCTTAAAATTTAGATAAAAAAAGGCCCAACATCCTGTTGGGCCTTTTTCGTATGGGGTTGTGCAAGGTATAACTCCTGTCGTACCTATCTTCCATGTTTTAGAACTTATCATTATTGTTTTTTGTTCTGGAACTTCCTGTTCCTGATGTACTCAGAATAGGTAAATCCTTTGCTCTGAGATAGTAGCGATCTACTCCAAGATGTGTACGCTCAGGCTTACAGATCCAATTTCGTATAAGAGATTTTATGTTAAATGCATATAGATGGTGCTTTTCTAAAAAGTTTTATTATTTCTTAGGTTTAAC
Organism: uncultured Acinetobacter sp.; assembly: GCF_947624825.1. Lineage (GTDB taxonomy): Bacteria > Pseudomonadota > Gammaproteobacteria > Pseudomonadales > Moraxellaceae > Acinetobacter. The sequence continues at coordinate 10,077 of NZ_CANQLZ010000063.1, read as the reverse complement.
TTGGAAAGTGCTGATATATCTACCTATTTCTTTACCATCAATAGGACGATTGGTTGTATAAGCTGTAATAATTGTAAAAAAGGAATCTTGAATAGCCACCGATTTTGTAGACACCTTTTAGTTAGATAAAATGGCTAATTAACGAGGTGCGGCTTTGTTGCACAAAGATTTCATAACTATATGATTTTAAAAGTTTTGATTATTTTTTGATCTAAAATTAAATTTATTTAAATCAGATGCTTACATATTTATGCAACAAAGCCGGTGGGAACTAAATTAAGGCTTATAGGATCGCTTGGTAAGGCTGTGTTAGCTGGATGCTTACGCAAGGATGGGATTTTGAGATGGTTAATCGCCTTAAAAAAGACGCTTCGGAGTTTAAGAAGCGTCCTATTAAGGAGTATTTAGAATATTAGCGCGACGTATAATGAAAAAATAGTTCTCACTTATTTAAAATTTTGGAAAACCCACCTACTTGATTATCAAGTGATTTTTCCAAAGCCGGTGCAAGATATGAGATGTAGCTTCTAGTAATATGATCATCTATCCTCATTGTTGGATATCCATCAAAAACAGCTGGGCAAACTCCATTGCTACATATGACCTCAGTAAAATCAACGGGATAAAATCCATTCAAACCTTCGTCCTCTTTGATTTGGATAATAGGGTTTACCTTTTTGAGAGACGAAGAGTAGTTGGTAGCGCACTTGGAACCATCATTACTATTTTTCCATAGGCAGTAGTTAGGGTCGTTGAGTATTGGATTAATCCGAAGCCCTATTACCGGTATACCAAGAGATAGCACCTCTTTAATATTTTCAACATATCCAGGAGGCGTATATTCATTACTTCCTTTTATACCAGTATTTTTAGCAACCCTAGCATTTTCTGTCCTAGAACTGTTAACAATCACAGCTTTTGGCTTAGGTTCCATACTAGATATAAATTTAACAATTTTATTATTCCAATTTTGACAGTCAATGCTGTTCTCCATGTATGGATGATACCCAAAGGAACATGCATTCATGGTTGCATTTATGACCTTGAAGTTATCCCTTTCACCCAAGTAATAAAACAATGGTGCCCATTGCGCTAAGCGACTACCCCCAACTAAGAGAATATAGTTTTCACTATTTTTATCACCAAATTCGCAAAATGAGATTTCATCATTTACTATGCCGTCGCTACATCCGTCTATAGAGGCTCGGGTGACATCGTTACTTACAGATAAAAGCCTATTTAATTCAAGATTTGTAGATCCTTCCTGCACATGAGCGCTGTCCCCAGTATAGTAATCTCCGTTTACATAGTCAGTCACTTTGGCGGCATAAAACTCTTTATTTATTTCTGTGCGAGCATAGTAGCTAGAGATAAACACAGGTATAAAAAATACGAGCCCAATAAAATATGGAGCGAGTATATTTTCATTTTTTATTTTTGCGAAAGGGTTCTCAATCAATTTTTTTGAGATAACAGACAAAGTAAAAGCTAAAGCAATAACAAGAAGCCCTTCAATTAGAGTCATCTCACCTGGCATAACACCTGAGTAGTGTTGGAAGTATATGAGAATAGGCCAGTGCCAAAGATATAAAGAGAAAGATATTCCTCCAATATATACTAAGGCCTTAGATGAAAGCATCTGATAGACATAACCTGCTTTGTCGGAAATCCCAGCTATAATCATAATTGCAGCAGCAGCTACTGGAAGAGCAGCTATATAACCAGGGTATGGAGCACTATCCGGAACAAATACTCCAACAGCTAAGATTAGTAAAAAACCGACCCACATTAAAACTCGAGAAACTGTTGATGATAGAGAAATAAATGGTGATGCAATAAATATTGCAACGCCAACAAAAAACTCCCAAGCTCTAGTTCCAGTATGGAAGTATGCTGCTATTGGATTAATATTCGTATAGTATATAGAAAACCCAAAAGACGACACTATGACTAAGGCAACGACAAATAAGACTACTTTATAAGACCCTACTAGTTTTGATAGCGCGATGCTAAGAAATAAAATTAAGGGTAAAAAGAGATAGAACTGCATTTGAAGAGATAGTGCCCAGAATTGCTGTAAGGGGCTTGGAGGATTGCTACTAGCAAGATAGTTAGTGCCTACTCGGATAAGCTGCCAATTCTCAAGATGCAAAGCACTTGTCAAAACCTCATTGATGCCCCCTCGCCAAAGACTGGGGGGCATTAAAAAAACTCCTGCTATAAAAGTCGCAGCAATCACTGTGTAGGCTAAGGGAGCTATCCTCCTAATAATCCTTCCCCAGAACTCAAAAGGTTTTACCTTGCCATTTCTTAAATATGATCTCGCAAGCATACCTGCCATAAAGTATCCGGAAACAACAAAAAAAACATCGACACCTCCTGAAACTTTACTGAACCAGATATGATAAATCATAATGAGGATTGCGCCTATTGCACGAATTCCCTGTATATCGTTTCTGTACGTTGTTTCTTTATATATACTTATATCCATTTTAAACCTTAATTAGAACAGAGAGGCTTGCAATTCGTTGAGGCATTATAGTGAATAAAACTATGTTGTCGAATCTATATACTATGGTTGAGTCCCTCTGACTAAGAGCGCGTTTTCGAGAACTGTGATATATTCACCTAATGGGTAATCCTCCCATAAATAACCGAAGTTAAAAGTAGAGGTTAAGCAGCCATTAGAGGTGGCTTTCCTTTGTTAGCTTGATGTGGTCTTTCATGGTTGTAATGCCACAACCAGTTTGTTGCATAATCTTGTACTTCATCCAAAGTATCAAATAAATGCTTGCTCAGCCAACTATAACGTATGGTCCGATTATAGCGTTCAATATACGCATTCTGCTGTGGCTTACCCGGTTGAATATATTCAATACGAATACCGTGCTCAGTAGCCCAGCGCACAAATTCGTGACTGATAAATTCGGGACCATTATCGCATCGGATCACTAACGGTTTTTCTCTCCACTCCAGCAATTGATTCAACGTACGAATAACCCTGATTGTGGGCAATGAGAACCCTGCTTCAATGGCTAGGCCTTCGCGGTGGTAATCATCAATCACATTCAATAATCGAAACTTGCGACCATCGGAAAGCTGATCATGCATAAAATCTAATGACCAAACCTGATTTTCTCGGATTGGTTCCTTCAATGGTTCAGGCGCATGCCGTTTTAGTCTTCTTCTCGGTTTAATACGCAGATTCAGTGCCAACTCACAGTAAATGCGGTAAACCCGCTTGTGATTCCAGCAGCAACTCTCAACATGCCGTAAATACGAGAAGCACAAACCAAAGCCCCAATCGGAATTTTCCTCAGTGAGTTCAATGAGCTGTTCAGCAATGAGTGCATTGTCATCGCTGAGTTTGGCTTGATAGCGGTAGCAGGTTTCACTAATGCCAAATGCTTTACAAGCCAAACGAATACTAATGGCATGCTGGGCAACTGCCTGTTGTGCCATCTTACGCCGGCAAGATGGCTTTACCACTTTTTTGCCATCGCTTCCTGGATGATTTCGGCCTTTAATCGCTCTTCCGCATACATCTTTTTAAGTCTGGTATTTTCGGCTTCTAGCTCTTTCAGTCGAGCCATTAATGATGTATCCATACCACCATATTTGGCACGCAATTTATAAAAGGTAGCATTACTCATGCCGTGTTCACGGCAAAGGGTCGCTACAGGTGTGCCAGATTCTGCCTGTTTCAAGATGGACATGATCTGACTGTCAGTAAATTTAGATGTTTTCATGCAGAATCTCCTGCTCGTATCTTAAGAGAAAATTCTACTTTTAGATCCTATTATTTTTAGGGGGGATTACCATTCCAAGTACATATATTGTAGAGCTTCTAAAATTAACATAATACACCTTATACGAAATCGGTTTTATTATCTTATAAAATTCAATAGCTTAAGTAAATCATAAAAGCCCAACTGCTGAGAGTTGGGCTTTTTACATGAATTAGACCGTTCCACGATTATTTAATAATCAATGTTCCATGTTTTTGTTCATCAAAATTAAATAATCTTGGTCGAATATACTCGTCAAAAAACGATTAAAAAAGCTCCTTTTCACACCTTTTAATGAACTTACTCTTTCGTTTGTCGAGTAGCCTATGTCTGAGTAGTCAATCCCTCATACTTAGGCAGCTGTATAACCCACTTCTTTGAGGTATGGCAGCAATCCTTTCTGTTGCTCTGCGTCCATCAGCATCGAACGTAAACGTGCCACAAATGGCTTCATATCCTCTCCTACATGCGCCATAGCCTGTACAGTAGGTAAGTCAGCCAATTTACTACTAAACATATCTAGCTGCTTCTCTGTGAGCTTATGGAACATATCTACTGTGTTTATATCCCTTAAAGTGACCTTTCCAGTTGTCTCGGCAGTCAGATTTGGTTTTTGTTTTAATTTAAATGAAAATCCACTAATAGATCTGCCATTTTTATGTTGAGTGTATTCGACCCTTATATCTGTAAAATCATTAATTAATTTAACTGACAAATCTAGAACACGTTTCTTGAAATCAGACATTAATTTATAGTCATTAGGTTTTACACCTAACTGATTTCGAAATTCTACTAGCTCCATAATGGGAGTTTTTCCAATACTTCTCCATCTAATTAATAACTCATATAGACGTATTGCATATGTACTAGATAACTTGGCAATCTGATGAAGCTCATATCTAGTGAAGTTCTCTTCTAAGCGTGTAATTAATGGCACTACATCCTGTGTAAATCGAAGATATACAAGACCAGATTGTTCCTCATAACCAATTTTATCCACCCAGCGACAGTGAAACGATCTATCTCTACCATTTTTTGGATTTTTATCATGATAAGTGACGTACCGATCAAACAAGCCTTTACTAGCCTCTTTAAGAGCTCTATAGGCGGTGCTTTTATCTACGTCAAAACAATTAATATAAGCAGCTGCATGCACTTCTAATAAGCTATTTTCCGTGATGCCTAACCCTGTTTCACGAGCTTGGGTAATAGCTAAAAGCATTAGTCTTTGTTCAATTAAGTCTAATGAGTAAGAGGCACTAATTAGAGCATTATCCTTTACCACTAAATCACTCATAAATCTTAAAAAGTATATTGTTTAACCAAAATATAACGACATTAAAAAACAAAGTCAATATAATGACAATAAATAATAAAGTCTTTTAATGGTGCATAAACGTCTTTATATGGGTGCATAAACGTCTTTATATGGGTGCATAAACGTCTTTATATGGGTGCATAAACGTCTTTATATATCTTCTGGAAGCCTTTTATATCAAGGTTTTCCACCTGCCTAAAAGCATTTAAAAGCATTTAAAAGAATATAAAAGCCAGCTTCGCTAATTTTTTTAATTGTTAAAAAGATAAAAATATATTTTCAGCTCATCAAATTGCTTACACAACAACCAATATGATTTATATTTGAATAAAAGAAGAAGTTTGTTCTTAAGCAAGGTTACTGATGTCTTACAAAATGTTATCCTACTGGATACCCTTTTCTAATCATCAGACCTTGCCAAAGGGTTTCACCCCTTGGAACCCCAACCATTAATTCAATATTGATTGCAAATCATGATCTTTTAAACCGATTGTTTTTATGAAATTAATCTGTTTTACATATTTTTAGGTTTTTAATATTCTGAATTCAAGCCAGATAGGTATGAGATTTTTATCTCTACCAATCCAGCCACCTGATTTAGAGTCAAATTTTGCGACCGGCCACTACCCCTCTAAGCCGGTCTTTTTTTGCTTAAAATTTAGATAAAAAAAGGCCCAACATCCTGTTGGGCCTTTTTCGTATGGGGTTGTGCAAGGTATAACTCCTGTCGTACCTATCTTCCATGTTTTAGAACTTATCATTATTGTTTTTTGTTCTGGAACTTCCTGTTCCTGATGTACTCAGAATAGGTAAATCCTTTGCTCTGAGATAGTAGCGATCTACTCCAAGATGTGTACGCTCAGGCTTACAGATCCAATTTCGTATAAGAGATTTTATGTTAAATGCATATAGATGGTGCTTTTCTAAAAAGTTTTATTATTTCTTAGGTTTAACTTGGAAAGTGCTGATATATCTACCTATTTCTTTACCATCAATAGGACGATTGGTTGTATAAGCTGTAATAATTGTAAAAAAGGAATCTTGAATAGCCACCGATTTTGTAGACACCTTTTAGTTAGATAAAATGGCTAATTAACGAGGTGCGGCTTTGTTGCACAAAGATTTCATAACTATATGATTTTAAAAGTTTTGATTATTTTTTGATCTAAAATTAAATTTATTTAAATCAGATGCTTACATATTTATGCAACAAAGCCGGTGGGAACTAAATTAAGGCTTATAGGATCGCTTGGTAAGGCTGTGTTAGCTGGATGCTTACGCAAGGATGGGATTTTGAGATGGTTAATCGCCTTAAAAAAGACGCTTCGGAGTTTAAGAAGCGTCCTATTAAGGAGTATTTAGAATATTAGCGCGACGTATAATGAAAAAATAGTTCTCACTTATTTAAAATTTTGGAAAACCCACCTACTTGATTATCAAGTGATTTTTCCAAAGCCGGTGCAAGATATGAGATGTAGCTTCTAGTAATATGATCATCTATCCTCATTGTTGGATATCCATCAAAAACAGCTGGGCAAACTCCATTGCTACATATGACCTCAGTAAAATCAACGGGATAAAATCCATTCAAACCTTCGTCCTCTTTGATTTGGATAATAGGGTTTACCTTTTTGAGAGACGAAGAGTAGTTGGTAGCGCACTTGGAACCATCATTACTATTTTTCCATAGGCAGTAGTTAGGGTCGTTGAGTATTGGATTAATCCGAAGCCCTATTACCGGTATACCAAGAGATAGCACCTCTTTAATATTTTCAACATATCCAGGAGGCGTATATTCATTACTTCCTTTTATACCAGTATTTTTAGCAACCCTAGCATTTTCTGTCCTAGAACTGTTAACAATCACAGCTTTTGGCTTAGGTTCCATACTAGATATAAATTTAACAATTTTATTATTCCAATTTTGACAGTCAATGCTGTTCTCCATGTATGGATGATACCCAAAGGAACATGCATTCATGGTTGCATTTATGACCTTGAAGTTATCCCTTTCACCCAAGTAATAAAACAATGGTGCCCATTGCGCTAAGCGACTACCCCCAACTAAGAGAATATAGTTTTCACTATTTTTATCACCAAATTCGCAAAATGAGATTTCATCATTTACTATGCCGTCGCTACATCCGTCTATAGAGGCTCGGGTGACATCGTTACTTACAGATAAAAGCCTATTTAATTCAAGATTTGTAGATCCTTCCTGCACATGAGCGCTGTCCCCAGTATAGTAATCTCCGTTTACATAGTCAGTCACTTTGGCGGCATAAAACTCTTTATTTATTTCTGTGCGAGCATAGTAGCTAGAGATAAACACAGGTATAAAAAATACGAGCCCAATAAAATATGGAGCGAGTATATTTTCATTTTTTATTTTTGCGAAAGGGTTCTCAATCAATTTTTTTGAGATAACAGACAAAGTAAAAGCTAAAGCAATAACAAGAAGCCCTTCAATTAGAGTCATCTCACCTGGCATAACACCTGAGTAGTGTTGGAAGTATATGAGAATAGGCCAGTGCCAAAGATATAAAGAGAAAGATATTCCTCCAATATATACTAAGGCCTTAGATGAAAGCATCTGATAGACATAACCTGCTTTGTCGGAAATCCCAGCTATAATCATAATTGCAGCAGCAGCTACTGGAAGAGCAGCTATATAACCAGGGTATGGAGCACTATCCGGAACAAATACTCCAACAGCTAAGATTAGTAAAAAACCGACCCACATTAAAACTCGAGAAACTGTTGATGATAGAGAAATAAATGGTGATGCAATAAATATTGCAACGCCAACAAAAAACTCCCAAGCTCTAGTTCCAGTATGGAAGTATGCTGCTATTGGATTAATATTCGTATAGTATATAGAAAACCCAAAAGACGACACTATGACTAAGGCAACGACAAATAAGACTACTTTATAAGACCCTACTAGTTTTGATAGCGCGATGCTAAGAAATAAAATTAAGGGTAAAAAGAGATAGAACTGCATTTGAAGAGATAGTGCCCAGAATTGCTGTAAGGGGCTTGGAGGATTGCTACTAGCAAGATAGTTAGTGCCTACTCGGATAAGCTGCCAATTCTCAAGATGCAAAGCACTTGTCAAAACCTCATTGATGCCCCCTCGCCAAAGACTGGGGGGCATTAAAAAAACTCCTGCTATAAAAGTCGCAGCAATCACTGTGTAGGCTAAGGGAGCTATCCTCCTAATAATCCTTCCCCAGAACTCAAAAGGTTTTACCTTGCCATTTCTTAAATATGATCTCGCAAGCATACCTGCCATAAAGTATCCGGAAACAACAAAAAAAACATCGACACCTCCTGAAACTTTACTGAACCAGATATGATAAATCATAATGAGGATTGCGCCTATTGCACGAATTCCCTGTATATCGTTTCTGTACGTTGTTTCTTTATATATACTTATATCCATTTTAAACCTTAATTAGAACAGAGAGGCTTGCAATTCGTTGAGGCATTATAGTGAATAAAACTATGTTGTCGAATCTATATACTATGGTTGAGTCCCTCTGACTAAGAGCGCGTTTTCGAGAACTGTGATATATTCACCTAATGGGTAATCCTCCCATAAATAACCGAAGTTAAAAGTAGAGGTTAAGCAGCCATTAGAGGTGGCTTTCCTTTGTTAGCTTGATGTGGTCTTTCATGGTTGTAATGCCACAACCAGTTTGTTGCATAATCTTGTACTTCATCCAAAGTATCAAATAAATGCTTGCTCAGCCAACTATAACGTATGGTCCGATTATAGCGTTCAATATACGCATTCTGCTGTGGCTTACCCGGTTGAATATATTCAATACGAATACCGTGCTCAGTAGCCCAGCGCACAAATTCGTGACTGATAAATTCGGGACCATTATCGCATCGGATCACTAACGGTTTTTCTCTCCACTCCAGCAATTGATTCAACGTACGAATAACCCTGATTGTGGGCAATGAGAACCCTGCTTCAATGGCTAGGCCTTCGCGGTGGTAATCATCAATCACATTCAATAATCGAAACTTGCGACCATCGGAAAGCTGATCATGCATAAAATCTAATGACCAAACCTGATTTTCTCGGATTGGTTCCTTCAATGGTTCAGGCGCATGCCGTTTTAGTCTTCTTCTCGGTTTAATACGCAGATTCAGTGCCAACTCACAGTAAATGCGGTAAACCCGCTTGTGATTCCAGCAGCAACTCTCAACATGCCGTAAATACGAGAAGCACAAACCAAAGCCCCAATCGGAATTTTCCTCAGTGAGTTCAATGAGCTGTTCAGCAATGAGTGCATTGTCATCGCTGAGTTTGGCTTGATAGCGGTAGCAGGTTTCACTAATGCCAAATGCTTTACAAGCCAAACGAATACTAATGGCATGCTGGGCAACTGCCTGTTGTGCCATCTTACGCCGGCAAGATGGCTTTACCACTTTTTTGCCATCGCTTCCTGGATGATTTCGGCCTTTAATCGCTCTTCCGCATACATCTTTTTAAGTCTGGTATTTTCGGCTTCTAGCTCTTTCAGTCGAGCCATTAATGATGTATCCATACCACCATATTTGGCACGCAATTTATAAAAGGTAGCATTACTCATGCCGTGTTCACGGCAAAGGGTCGCTACAGGTGTGCCAGATTCTGCCTGTTTCAAGATGGACATGATCTGACTGTCAGTAAATTTAGATGTTTTCATGCAGAATCTCCTGCTCGTATCTTAAGAGAAAATTCTACTTTTAGATCCTATTATTTTTAGGGGGGATTACCATTCCAAGTACATATATTGTAGAGCTTCTAAAATTAACATAATACACCTTATACGAAATCGGTTTTATTATCTTATAAAATTCAATAGCTTAAGTAAATCATAAAAGCCCAACTGCTGAGAGTTGGGCTTTTTACATGAATTAGACCGTTCCACGATTATTTAATAATCAATGTTCCATGTTTTTGTTCATCAAAAT
>NZ_CANQLZ010000062.1 GCF_947624825.1 uncultured Acinetobacter sp. | reverse complement strand
TGTGATTAACATTGTTAATCACACTATATTCTTAGATGAAGAAAAGTTCAATTCGTATAACAGCCATTATGTTAAATAGCCCTCAATTCGAGGGCTATTTTTGTAGATGGGTTGGATCAAATTGCTAATAATGAAATTATATTAGGTATTATTAATCAACCAGTTTAATTACTGAATTTAGCTGTTGGATGCATTTTTCGAGTTCATCATGATCATAATGATTCTTTGACTCTAATAGTAATTTATCACTATAAGAGTTGATATCTTGATCAATTCCAGCAAAGCCAGCTTTAGTTGCTTTTGCTGTCTTGTCCCAATAATCAATGATGTTAGAATTCATTTTTGATAATAAATTCTCTTTTTTTACAGCAGTTACTAGTTTTTTAGCTAATGATTTTTGCCATGATCCACCAAAGAAACCATAAATTGCTAATCCAATACCAGCTGCTATTGCTAACCCAATAGTAATAGGTCCGCCTATTGCAGCAACAAAAGACGTTACCACAGTAACATTACCTACTAAACCAAGTGAAGCTAGAACCCCAGCGACCTTACCAACAATGATGTATGCACCTAGATTACTTGCAATAGTAGATACATATAACGCCATAGCTCCTAAACTACCTAAGCCACTTAACCCCCCAATAAAAGCAGCTTTAGCATCAAACAAATTAAAATCGACATTAATGCCATCAATATCTTCCACGTCTATATCTACGATACGTGGAACAACAGCTTGCCATTTTTCAATTAAATCGTTAGTTGCGTTGCTATAGGTTTTTCCACTTTTTTTAAGCGTATTCTCTATTTTTGCACTAATTAATTGTCCAATGTAACTACCAATTTCAGATTGTGCTTCTTTCTTATCTGTATAAGTATCTCGGATAAGTTTTTCTAGCCAATCTACTGATACTAAGTTGTCATAGTAGGCTTCTACACTCTTGAGATCTTTATTTCTGAAGTCAACACTTTGATCAATCAAGTTATCAACTTCTTTCAATAGACCTTTACGTTTAGCCTCAAATTGCTTTTTTGCATTTTCTGCTTTTTGTTGACGTTCGATTGAGACTTTTTTTTTGTTACGTAACTCCTTTTCATTCGATTTAATCAAACTTTTTAGTTTAGCATTAACCTTCTTAAACTCTTGATCTGTATATTCTTCCTGTTGAGCGGAAAGAAAATTTGCCATCTGATTAACTTGTTGTAAAGTATCTAGACGATATTCATTATTTTCTCGCCAAAATGGCTGTACACGTTGACTAAGATGATCACTTTCAGGCAAATTTTTCAGAAAACCATCTTCTATCCAATCATTAAAAATTAGGTTTTCTAATTGTCGCTTAACACGTTTGAAAGCAGTTTTACCAACATATTTCACGTCTTCTGGCTTAAGCTCAGAATGGCAATGTGACTGTACAAATAGTAAATGCTCAAAAGGTTTTTCAGGGTTAAATGGTGGTTTATTACGAATAATATTAGATGAAAAACCTAGGTCGGTATCTTTAAGGAAACCTGTATGAGTTGACACAAAAATAACACCATCTACGAGCTCTACAGAACTAAGGGCTTTTTCGATATCATCTCCATCATCATTATTCATATCCCCTGGCGTATCCAATAACCAAACATGCTTAAGGATTTCAGAATCAGTGAATACAACAGCCATAAAGCTCTCTTTATTCAGCTCATCCTCATAATTATGTAGTCCTAATTTTTCGAGTAATGCATAGCCACCTTCTTCAACTAAATATTTTTCCATTAATTCATTATCATGAATCATGTAAGGTAAAAATCCCTTTCGAAATACTAATACATCCGATTTAATGCTTTCAGGACGGTCTGATGTATGCATAAGCAAGTTGACAATACAAGTTGCTGGCTGATAGCGCGTCGGTAAGATTGGATTATGAATAATTGTATTAATTAGTGTTGATTTACCTGAATCGAAAGCCCCGAAGCAACCAAGTATAGGTTTTTTATCAAAACTTTTTACAAATAACTCTAGAGCTGCCAAGTTATCAACTAAGTTGGTTTCGTTTAAATAGTTATGGTCAAATTTTTCAATGCTTTGCTTAATGTCATTGATTTTATAAGTCAGCTTTTTGACTTTCTTGTGTAAATCTGATTTTTTTAAGCTCAAAGATAAGTCAGTGTCGTTAGACTTCGTAAGTTCCATTAGATACTCGTAATATTTAGTTGGTTCTATACCAATTGCTGTTAAGTAAGCTGCTATCTTCAAAGCATCTGCATTGATCGGAGAGTTTTCAATTCTAGACACAGTTCTTTGATCTAAAACTTGTCCTATACCAAAAACGTCAGATCTCACAGAAACATCGTATTGAGATAAACCTGCATTTTCTCGATTTTTTATGAAGAAATTTTTGAGTTTTTGATTTAAACCCTCTGTGTGCTGATCTTCGGTATTCATATGAATCACCTTCCTTGAAAGAGCTAAATAGCACTAAGCAATCAATAAGCTTTTAGACATATTTGTCTTAAACATATAAAAACACGACGTTATTAATAAGTCAATATTCTTAGACAAATATGTCTAAAGTTAAATAAATAAATGTTTTAAATTGATATTTTTACTAAAGGTGAGTGAGTGAATTTTTCTGTTGCTCAGAATCCATCTACATTGTATGTAGACGGATCATCAAAGGTTTCATATCTTTACCTACGTGAGCCATGATTGGTGTACAGTCAATTTAATGCTAAATAAACATATCTAGTTGTGGCATAAAATTTCAATATTTCTAAAATTAACATAATACCGCTTATACGAAATCGGTTTTATTAATTTATAAAATTCAACAGCTTAACAAAAAATAAAAAGCCCAACCCAATCTGCTTGGGCTTTTTACGTGAATTAGAACGTTCCACGCTTAATAAGTGACCATTATTTCAATGCACTTTTTAGCTCACATCAACAATTGGAGTTTTTATAGAGCTATATTTTTTGGGATTTGATTAATGTATTTATCGATATCAAGATCTAATAGCTTTAAATTACTACCCCAAATTCTTCGAGTTTATTTTCCCATTGCTCAGCAACTATATCTGTTGTGATATCTGCTTTGATACGTTTCAGCATGTCCATCGTTGACTCGCTACCTCTTTTAAATCTATCTGCTAAACCATTGGACATGATTAGCCCCGTGATCTTACTTGCTCGATGACTTAAGTCATCTTTATTCAGACTAGACTTTATAATGCTATTTTTTTGACTCATAGAAACTTGATTATCTAAATCTTGCTCCGGTTGCTCCTTTAAACCTTTCTTAAGGTGAAATTTAAGGACAATGCTAGTAACTTTTCGTCCAGTCTTCTTCGGCTCAATTATAAGGTTATAAGGGCTATGTTGATTAATTTCTTTAGATGCTTGATTTAGAACCCAACGATTTAAATCCGCCCAAACTGGATACTTGTTCTGTAGTTGAAACATCCAGCGTAGATCCTCAAGAGTAACCTCACGTTTTCCTACATTGCGATATTGCATCATAAGTTCATATACACGGATGGCATAAGGACTAGACATACCAACAATGTCGGACTCTAAATACTTTGTAAATTCAGTTTTAAGGTTGGACAAGAAAGGTAATATGGGTTTAGAAAATCGAATAAATGAAATACTAGATCCATTGAATATTTTTTCTTGAATCCAGCGAAAAGAATCAGACTCATCACCATTTCTAAGAACAATAGAACGCTCATATAGCCTATTCACAGCATCTTTAAATTCTTTATGTGAAGCTTTCTTATCTCCACCAAGTTTAACTAGGTCCTGAGCAGTAATGCGATATAGGACATCATCTGAAACCTCATCGCCTTTAGGAACTTGAGCGATAGCACTAAGGATTAAACGCTGTTCAAGAGTAGTAAGCGTATAGGAAGCTTCAACCACATGATTTGACTTTACAATCAACTTATTTTTTTTAGTCATTGAAGAACCATTGATGTAATTATTGTGGAGTAATATAAAGCACTCCATATATGGTGTCAATCTTGCGGGAATCCCTCCATAGTAATGCGGGAATCCCTCCATAGTAATGCGGGAATCCCTCCATAGTAATGCGGGAATCCCTCCATGTTAAGCGGGAATCCCTCCATAGTTAGGTCTTGAAACCCTTACTATCAGATGCTTTCAGAGCACGTAAAATTCTTTAAAAGTATTAAAATAATAAAAAAGGGTAAATTTTACTAAAACAGCCCTATGGCACTCGCTATGCTCGTGGCATTTTTACTTCGCTACGCTCAGTTAGGGGGGCTGTTTATCCAAATTAAATACATGAAGATTAGAAAACTTTTCGCGCCCATTCGGGACGCTCTGTTACTCTCGATCTTAAACAAATGGGAGCTTGTAATCAGAGGGAAAAATGCATGATATTAAATTGTGGAGTCGTCACTCGTAGACACTCGTTCGGTTGAACTTACTGAGATTCAAAAAACATTGAGAGTATTCAAGTTTAGAGACTTTCTCTGATTACAATAAAATTTGCTAAAAGTCGAAATCAAAATCACGGCTTGGCTTTGGTTTATTGTCCAGTTCTGGCTCAGGTCTTTGTCTGTCTTGAACTGGGGTGGGTGCTAATCTTTCTGTAATCAATGTTTTGATGTCTTCAAATGTATCAAGACAGTTTAAATAGGTCTGTCTATCTGCTTTAAAGCGATCATTTTGCGGTTCGAGGATGGCTTCACAGTGTAAATAATGCAGCGTTATTTCATCATTTTTGACGATGTTCTGAATTTTTTGATAATCGAAGCCTTGTAAATCACGCCACCCACGAGAGGTATACTCTTTGAGGTTGTCTGCCTTTTGGGACATACACTTGATCATGCCTAAAATGTCTTTACGCTTACACAGCTCATCTTGTTGCTCTGAAAGCCTTTTGTGACGCAAGTTATAGTCAGGATAGTAGCTGTCATGTCGCAGAATAAAATGAGTGGCTCGATCAGGTTGAATACGCAGATCTCGAATGACTTCAGTTATTTCTTCAAGCTGTTGAGTAAAATATTTAAATCGCCAAGCATTGTTTCGAGCGTTAACATTTGCTCGTATTGAGTCTTCAAGTCGGTTTCTATATCTGTTGATGCCATACAGTGCAAGATCGTTGAGGTTGCCTCCTCTAGGTCCCTTTGCTGAGTATTGATACGTTCTTGGATAGGTGATATTGCGGTTTGGACTAAATTCTCGACAATCGTGTGTAAGTTGAGCTGACGCAAAGCATGTGTTAATTGAGTTTGCAATTGATTGGCAAGATTGTTCTGAAAGGTGCGTTGCAAGTCCTGTGAAAAACTCCCGTGTTCGATCTTGGATATTTCGTTCTGCAATACTGAAATCAGAGCGTGTTGTGAGGCCTTGATCGATTCCAATGCATTGATTTTCTCTTGCAATTGTTTCTCGACGTCGTTGTACGTGCTCAAGATGGTCTTTAATGAATTGATCTGTTGACTCAATTGCATATTTTCTTGTTCTAACAGGCGGTTCTTGCGCAGCAACAGGTCGTTCTGTTGTTTGAGTAGATGATCGATTTCGGTCTGCATGTGTTATCTCCACTGGTTGTTCAAGATTTGTTGTTGATTGCCAATGGCTGTGGCGTTTTGTTGGATGATTTTCTGTTGTTCTTGGATGGTTGCTACGTTGTTGCGTACTTGAAAGGCGAAGTAAATACTGATTGAAGTTATCAACACTGCAAAGATGGTGATCCCCCAAAGTAGGTGCTTGGCTCGCTGATGGGTCAATATCTCTGTGAGCAGATGGTCGAATTGAGTGTTGATCTTCTCGCTTTGCTGAGCGATGGCTTGCTCCACTTGCGTTTGAATGGATCTCTCTAGACTGGTTTGATCGATTTTGATGCTCAAGACTTGTTGATTGAGTTGGTCCTGTAGCTGCTGCAATGAAATTGAAAACGAATCGATGCTGGATTTGACGTTGTTGATCTGTGACAGGTCGATACTCGCAAGTTGCATTGAGAGTGCGTCTATTTGCGCTTTGTAGCTCGCTGTTGCCGTTTTGAGGGCCTGAAGGGATAAATGGTCTATTTCGGTCAATATGGCGCTTAGGTGCGATTTTAGAGCGATCGTGGTCTGATGGACTTCGTGTAGGCGCATAGTATTTTCTGTTATAGGCCTCTCGCTTTGCTCGATAGTCATCTCGAATGCTTTGAGCATCTCGGAGAGCCTGTGCAAGCTCTCTTGGAGTTGATCGGCTTTCTGCTTCTGCTCGGAGACGCTCTGAATAAAGTCCAATTTCGAATTGTTCATTGTAAAAATCGCCTTTGAGTCGGTGTGTTTTGCCGCTGGTCAGGGTGACTGACACATAGCCTGGATGTGGCTTAACGGATGCCACGCCTTTGATTTGTTGTAGACAGGCCACAATGTCGGCTCTGTTAGTGGCCATCTGAGTCTTTAAAAGGGTTTTGATATAGTTATCAATGGTCTTACAAAACTGTTTTTTGGTGAGCTGTTCGATGTCTTGGCTGCTCAGAATATGTTTTGCTTGAGCGTTGAGCTTGGCGACATAGTTTGGCTCCTGTGTGGTCTGCATCAGCAAGAGATCATCAGGGCGTGACCATTGGTATTTGGTGTTGAAGTAGTCACGTAATGCATCGAAATGCTT
Source organism: uncultured Acinetobacter sp. (assembly GCF_947624825.1). Classification (GTDB taxonomy): domain Bacteria; phylum Pseudomonadota; class Gammaproteobacteria; order Pseudomonadales; family Moraxellaceae; genus Acinetobacter. The sequence continues at coordinate 5,738 of NZ_CANQLZ010000062.1, read as the reverse complement.
TTCGTGTCCGGGAGGAGCAATGTTGAGGGACTTGCCACTGTTGAGATCAAGCCGGGGGATCAAAACATGGAGGTGCTTTGATCCATCATTATCGGTATGTAACACCGCAAACAGGTGATATTGGGCAGGATCTAAGCCTGCAAAGGCGTGTTGCTCAAATTTATCGAGCACCTCTTGGATCTGTGCATCACTTGGGTTGTCCTCTACTGACCATGCAATGACACCGCTAGTATATTTCCACAGGTGAGGACTAGCATCACAGGCTGCATTAAAGGTATGGGCATCACCTCTGAGGACTTCAACGCCTGCACGTACATGTCCCAAATGATCGAGTTCATCAAGCACATAAGCAGATGCATGTGCTGCAGAACCTTTGCCGTGATCTAAAAATTTAATATGCACGCTCATCCTCCTCGGCCAGTTGTAACGAGGACAACTGCTTTTTCAATCGATCAGGAGTTTGGCGACTGATTTTTGGTAGGGCAGGCAATAGCTGTTCAAGATCGTTTTGGATGTTTTTCAACACGGAGAACAGGCTAAAAATATCAAGAGTGCGTTGTTGTTTGAGGTCTGCATTTTTGATGATGTTTAAGGCCCGGGCAATTTGGTTCAAGTTGTTGCCGATTTTAGATATTTCGAGTAACAGCGTTGGGTCAGTTTTTTGGTAGCGTTTCACGACTTCAACCACAGTTTTAATTTTGGTTCTGGGTGGTTGGTCGTCTTCTGTGGGGGGCTTGACGGTCACAGCATCTTGCATCACTTCTCTTTGAATTAGCGAATGAATGAAATCGGTAAAGTTGGTGTCTTCTTGTTCAAGGTGCTGTTCAATTTGTTCAAGTTGTAATTCAGTCAGTCTGAAAATTTTAGTTTTAGTTCGCATGGCCTCTTCCGTCATTCGCTGTTGCTGTTCAGTCAACGAAGTTGACTGGCCCATCTGTGATGGGCTTGGGGTCTTAGGGGTGTCCCCTAACAAGTCCCTGTATAGAGAAAATTCGAAGAATTTTGTATATACAGGTAGGCTTGCTTATGTAATTTATGCTTATTTAATATTCATCATAGCAACTAAATAGGGCAAGGAATAGACCAAAAAATGGCTGTTTTAAAATTAATCTGATGTGGGCCTGATACATTATTTTGTATAGTTTAACTATACAAAATAATGTATAGTTAAACTATACGGAGGTGGCTTGATGTGATTGTAGATTTTAAGCATAAGGGATTAGAAAATTTTTTTGAAACGGGGTCTACAGCAGGTATTCAATCCGTACATTCAACAAAATTAAGGCGTCAATTGAGTGCTTTAAATGAAGCACAAACAATTGATGAAATGAATTTTCCTGGATGGAAGCTGCATCCTTTAAAAGGGAAATTAAAAGATCATTGGGCCATTACAGTAAATGCAAATTGGCGAATGACCTTTACCTTTAAAGATGGTAATGCGTACATCGTGGACTATCAGGACTACCATTGAGGTGAATATGATGATGAACAATCCAGCACATGCCGGTGAATTAGTTTCAGAATGGTTAGACGGTCTAAAAGAAGAAGGACAAGCGATTACGATCACAGAGCTTGCTGAACGCATTCAAGTGACACGCCCATTGTTATCTCGAATTATTAATGGGAAAGCGCCAATCACCGCAGATATTGCGTTGCGTTTACATGATGCTTTGGGGATTAGTGCGGATTTACTGATGCGAGTTCAATCTAAGTATTCACTTTGGGCAGAATCTCAAAAGCAACGTCCAAAGATTCAACCCTTCTCTATGAGCTGCTAAGCTAAAACTTAATTTTTATAGGAAAGCCAATAGACTATCAGTTGGCTTTTTTGATTCACAAGTATCTACAAAATAGCTGGACTTTGAGTATTTAAACATTTGATTTCAATGTAGAATATCTAAATCTAATGAAACTGAATACTCAATCAATGAGAAGAGATAAATTTTTAGGACAAGATCCGAATGAAAAAATCGTATTCGTTTTTTTATTTGAGCAAAATGATAAGAAGATTTCTTTATTCATTAAATACGATGATGAAAAGGACATTGAGTATGCACAGCAATTGATTATGCTCTATAGCATTTTTTGGGAAAGTGGTTCACCTTTGAGTGACCTCATCGCTGGATTTGAGAGCGATCCTAATCGCCAAGCGTCTTCACTCAAGCTTTGGCATACGATTCCCTAGATAAAAAAAGGCCCAACATCCTGTTGGGCCTTTTTCGTATGCGGTTGTGTGAGGTATAACTCCTGTCGTACCTATCTTCCGTGTTTTAGAACTTATCATTTTTGTTTTTTGTTCTGGAACTTCCTGTTCCTGATGTACTCAGAATAGGTGAATCCTTAGCTCCGAGATAGAGGCGATCTACTCCAATACGTGTACGCTCAGGCTTACAGATCCAATTTCGTATAAGATATTTTATGTTAAATACTTAAAAGCACTTAGTTGCTTATTCTTTTATCTACCTCTGTTTAAGTCTTTTAAGATATTGAGTATAGTAAGATGAAGCCATAAGTTACAGTTGTTATGATAGATATTAAATTCAATAATTTAGGTCCCATTGAAACAGGGCAAATAACACTAAGTGATCTCACAATTCTTTGTGGGAACAATAATACTGGTAAAACTTATGTAACTAATTCTATTTATTCTATTTATAAAGAATGGACTTCATTAATTGCATGGCAATTTCCTGATCAAAAAATTAAAGAATTATTAGAGAACGGTTTTTTTGAGGTAAATATTGAAGAGGAATTGATTTCTAACTGGGAAGCTCGATGTAAATTAGGATCAATAAAATTTCCATTAAGAGTGTTACCTGAACAATTCGCTACAAATAAATCAAGATTTGAAAGAACAAAGTTTGATATTTCATTAAATATTCCATCAGATTGGAGAAAGAAAAGCCATTCTTTAATGATCTTTCCTACAATTCGTTTAACTAAAGATTCTGATAGTTCAGTTTTGAAAATTTTATGTGAAGATCTTGAAAAAATTAAAGGACTTCCAGAAGTATTCATAAAAACTATTGTTAGAAGACGTATTCTAGATTTACTTTTCCCTATGAATGCTTTTTTATGCACTGCAGAAAGAACAGGTGCTACTGCATTTAGAAATAGAATAAAATTTGATGAGCAAATGATTTTAAAATTATTACAAGACTCAGCAGAAGATAATCCAAATTATTCACCATTTAACAGAGATTATGCTAGTCCAATTGAAGATAATTTAAGATTCTTAGATCAAATTGATAATTTGAATAGAAACAAATCTAAGAAAAGTTTTCTTGATGATAATCCAGATGTGTTAGAAGCATTTAAAAAAATCACATCAGGCTCATATAAAATTCAAGAAACAACAAGAGATATGATTTTTTGTCCTAATTCAATAAATAAGGAGAATGTTGAATTAAGAATAGGAGAGTCTTCAACTTCAGTTAGATCATTATTAATGATTTGGTATTGGCTACACTTTGTGGCACATAAAAATCAAATTTTAATGATTGATGAGCCTGAGTTAAACCTACATCCTAGAAATCAAAGACTTTTTTCAAGATTCATAGCTCTTTTAGTTAAAAAAGGAATTAAAGTTTTTATAACAACTCATAGTGATTATATTATTAGAGAATTGAATAACCTTATATTAATGAATCATGGTGCGACACATATTAGTGGAGTTAAAGAAAAATATGGGTATGAAGTTTATGAATCTCTCGACCCTCAAAATGTAAATGTTTATGTAACAAGAAAAAATGAGAATACTATTGAGCTAGAAAAAATTAATGTAGATCCAATTCATGGGATAAATATTACTAGTTTTGATGATGAGATCATTAAACTTAATAACATTCAAGATTCTTTGTTATACGGTGAATAATAATGCCTGCAGTAGATGTTATTAACTTATTGAAAGGCAATGTTCAACCTAAAATCCTTATCTCTGAGAGTCCAGTTAGCCCTAATACTTTCGAAATTATTGAATGTAAAAATATAGGTAAACCGGATGTTTTATCTAAAATATTGATTACAGATTGTGAAGATACAGTTGTTTTTGATCATGATAATATAACTGGATTCGATTGTCGTAATTTTATGGTAGGTAGCTGTTTTAAAGGAATTTTTAAAACATGTGATGCTATATTTATTGGTGTAATAGATAATGAACCATTTATTCTAATTATGGATATGAAATCTGTTAGTTTAAAAAACAATGAAAATGTAAAAAAAATGGTTGCAGGAGATTTGTTTTTAGAATTTCTAAACTCTTTTTTACTGAAATATAAAGATATTTTTTCTTATAACGAGGATATCCTTTCATGGAAAAGATTTTATGCAATAATTCATTGTAATCTACAGAAAAGAACTACAGGATTTACTCCTGCTTCATCTGATTCTAATAATCCTGGTTATATTTATCTACAAGATCAAGGCAGTATTAAGATTAGAAAGATATTAGGCATGCCTATTATTTAACCTTCCTAAAATTAACATAATACCGCTTATACGAAATCGCTTTTATTAGTTGATAAAATTCAATGATTTAACCAAAAATAAAAAGCCCAGTCCAAGCAGATTGGGCTTTTTACGTGAATGAGACCGTTCCACGCCTGTTTTTCAATCAATTTTAAACATGATTGATTAGCTCAAATACAAATTAAGTAACTTTAGTTGTAGCCTGCTTTTTCTAGCAGTGGGTAAAGTTCTCTGAATCTCTCCGGCTGTAAAAGCATGTCAGCAATACGTATAGCAAATTGCTGATAGCTTTCTGTACCTTGTGAATATTTAGACATTTCAGGCATTTCAGACATTTTACTAGCAAAAAAGTGGCGTTGGGGATCACTCAATTTTATGAAGAAATCAGGTGTATTTGGATCTTTTTTTAGCTGTATTGATGTTTTATCTTTAGCTTCAAATTTTAATTCTAAATGTGTGAACTTTCTTCCTGTTTTTAGTAGTTGATATTTTATTGTAATAGGCGATTTTTCATTAAGCTCATCAATAGCTGTATCAATTACCCATCTTTTTAGATCTGCTGTTAGTGGGTATTTATCATTTAACTCCAGCATATTACGCAAGTCATCAAGTTTTATTTTTCTATAGCCAGTGCTCTTAAATTGCATCATTAATTCATAGAATCTAATGCTATATCCACTGCTCACACCTGCAATATCTTGGAGAAAATATTGAGTAAAATTAGATGACAAATTACTTAAAAACGGTAGCACAGATTTACTAAATCGTATCGCTGCCAAGACATAATCTTCTGCATAAGGGTCACTACCTGTCATTTCTCTAACAAAATCAGGATTAGCCAAAGCCCAATCACTATTGTATTTCATAACATCTTGAACCCATCTAGTCTTAAAAGTCCCCATTTCAGTCGTAATTGTTATTGTTCGATTAAAAAGGCGATCACATGCCTCTCTAATTTCTCTGCTTGCATTTTTAGGATTAACACCTAGTTCAATGAATGATTCTCTAGTAACGCAGTAGCCGACATCATCTGTGACTTTTTCACCTTTAGGCATATTTGCAAGAGCAGCTAAAATTAATCGCTGTTCATTCAATGAAAGATGATAGCTAGCTTCAATAATATTATTTGCTTTCACTACTAAAAGTTTGGTCAATTTTTATTAATCCTTTTTAAATATGAGATAAATATATATCCCTCATAGTTATGCGTCAATCCCTCATAGTTATGCGTCAATCCCTCATAGTTATGCGTCAATCCCTCATAGTTA
>NZ_CANQLZ010000061.1 GCF_947624825.1 uncultured Acinetobacter sp. | reverse complement strand
CTATGATAAGATTAACCCGTTAGGTCAGGTGGCTTAACTTAAATAAAAAAGTCTCCGACAAACCCGGTACGGTTCAAAGCGTCGTTCCATACTCTGCACGAGTACATCACAGACCATCTCACTGCTGATCCCTGCGGTCGTTACAGCGTAGCTCATGATCTCACGATCACAGCAGTCTAGGCTAAAGATCACTCGTACCTTTTCGCCATTCCAACATTTAATCTCAAAGCCATCGGAACACCAACGCATATTCGATTCTGAGACAATAACTTTACCTTCATGTGTACGATCATTTTGAAGTGGCTCAGATCGAGTCAGGAGTAAATCATTCTGCTTCATGATACGGTAGATACGCTTTCTCTTGACCTGTAACGTCTACGACGCTGAACAGATGTAATAACTTCAATACGTTCCATAAGACACTCCTTAACTCTAGTTCTATGCCTAGGTCTTAATTGTGAGTGTCCGTTTTAATTGGGGGTTAATACATAAAAATCTTAGCGTAGAAGCGCTGTATCATGCAATAAAAGGCTTTGAGGTGATGAAGTTTAGATTTTTTATACCAGACTGCGATAAAGATGATTTCCGATAAGCAAAGAACACCTAATCGCTGTCTGACTTTAGGATTTTCTTGTTTTAGATGTTGCCAATAGATGGCTTCATTTTTTTGAAAAAAATCATCAATGGTGCAAAATAAAGTTGTAAACTCGAACATAAGATGACTAGTTAATAAGCGTGTGTCGTAACTCACTTATCAACTCAGTCATCTTTTTTTTCAACTGAATTTCTTATCCATGATTCGGGTTATGAATAATATTATTAGTATATTGAAAATATGGGAGTGGATGAAATGCCTTATATGCTGAGTCTAATGTATATCCTAATAATGCTAGGGGTTTATTTATTTTTACTCCTGCTTCCTTATTATATTGCTTACTCTTTGATAGAACCGTCAAGCTTTTTAGGGGTTGTAGGAGTATTTGTGCTTGGTTCTATTGTTGTGCCACTAACAATCGGCACAGCTTTTTTATTTCTAGGGGGAATAGGAGGCATATTTGCAGTCTTTGGAAAGATTAAATCATCTTATCAGAATGAAACTATAGGAGATCATCATCCCATCAAAACGATTAGTCCTTTAGACCCACCATTAGATACTAAAAGACGCAAAAGAAGAACGATCGTGTTGGTAATGCTATTCACAGCAATAGGAATCACCATAGCTACTCTTTTTATTTACGCCGTACAAGATTATCAAGAATTAAGCATGCCTAGTGAGGTGCAAGAACATAGCCTTGAAAATATTGGAGATGCAGAAGAGAGCAATAGTGATCTAGATGAACTATATTTAGCAACAGACGTACAATCGGAAGACACGAGTACATGGGAAAGTAGAGAGCCTATTGAGGATGACTATTCATTAATGAGCAAGGCTGTCAAACAAGTATTTGATACTATTTCTTTGTCTGGTATTAGTGGGACTGCAAAACAAGTTAGAGATTGCTATGTCAACTCATCAAATACTGCTTTGTACTGCATTTACCTAGATAATGCTGCACGCCTATTTGATAAAACTATGGCGGAACAGGCTGGATTGGCAAGAAATGAATATTTGGCAGATGCAAGAGTACAAAAAAGAAATCAAGAATACTATTATCTTCCTCATGGGCATATAGCCAATGCAGAACAACATACAAAGAAAATGGAAAGTGAGTTGATGTACTTTCTTGCTCAGGAATATGAATTGCGATACTCAAGTAAAAATAACAATGAATCTACTCAATCCAGGTTACCCGATCAACCCAATGATCTTTTAGCTAATTCGCCTACTACTATTAATGCTGAAATGAATCAGGGTACTATACATAAGCAGCATAATATTTCTGAAGTCGATGTCGAAACTTTGATGAGAGAGGATAAGATTTCTGAAGAAAAAACTCCTCTATCTATTGAAGAAGATGATGATTTAGACGAATGATGTAGTTCGCCAAAATCCTACCACTTTAGCCACAATTTTAAATGATCCCGTTAACGGTATTGTTTGTTGTGGCCATTTTTCATTTAAGACCTGCAAAAACATTCCTTCTGTTTCTAGTACTAAGCGCTTAAATAAAGCTTCTTCATACTCTTGATTTTGTACAATCACAAAATCACCTGTCTTAAGTTGTTCTAATTTTATGTTGGTTGTCACATAAATATGATCATTCGGACGGAACTCTGGCAGCATAGATTCACCCAGTACTTTTAGAGCGTAGCAGTCTTTAACCATATTAGGATGGGCAGCAAGCCAATCTTTATGATTTGCGTCGATATTGTTTAATGATTCTGGCTGATTAGCTTGTTTCCAAGAGAGTAGAGGAATGAGGCGACTAGTTAGGATGTAGTTATTATCCTCCTCTGTATTATCAATTGTCTTACCTTGCATAAGGTAAGTTGGACTTACCCCTAGAATTTTACTCAAATGAACCAAGCTATCATGCTTTGGTAAATTGTCGCCTTTTTCCCAATAAATAATAGATGTTTTAGACACTCCAATTAATTCAGCAAGTTGTTGTTGTGTAATATTTTTCTCTTTACGTAGCTGTCTTAACCGAGTGCCTAAATGATCCATATATGTATATCCAATTCAGATGTAATGAATCTTACCATTTGACATGGTAATTTTTATTATGTTTAATAAGGTAAGTAAACTTACCTTGTGGTGTAAATGATGACTAGGCAAGAAGCATTAGCTGCCATGCAATGTAATGTAACGCAATTATCTAAGGTGCTTGGTATTAGTACCCAAGCGATTAGTCAATGGAAAAAGGAGAAGATTCCATTAGTACGTGAATATCAAATAAAAGATTTACTTCGAAAGAAGAATACTTAACACCCTGAATCTAAAAAAAAGCCTGACATGCAGGTCAGGCTTTTTTAGGAACTCAAACGACAGAGGTTTGAATATGCAAAGAAAATTATCACAGTTGCCTGTAAATGGCAATACGCTTCGTGCTGCTCAAAATATGCAGGAGCGAAACAATCCCCAAGTTATAGCATTTTCTCGTTGGCTTAAAGCAAGTGAGGTGGAGCGATGAGCTTAGATGCAACCAATTGGGCATGGAAACTTCAACTCAATGAAAAGCCAGGGGGTAGCCGTAAACCTCTAAAACGTTTACTACTCTTATCATTGGCTGATCGTGCAGGGGAAGATCATTGCTGTTACCCAAGCATGGCACGTTTAGAGCGAGATACCGGCCTTGAACGTAAAACCGTGCTTAAAATTATTGCTGAGTTGCTTGAAGAAGGATTAATTGAGGATACAGGTGAACGTAAAGGGACTACGAAACGGGTTAAAGTCTACCGTTTAATGGGCATTTACGGGCGAGAAATGATGCCAAATCCGGCACCATTAAAGCAGACCAATAGTGCCAATAACGGCACGACTAATCATGCCAACAACGGTACTTTAAATAGTACCGTCAACGGGACACAGAATCTCCCAAAGAATCTTTCAGAAGAATCTAAAAATAAAAATACTTGGCTTGATGTTGAAAAACTTGAAACAGAAATATTTTTGGCGAACGATCAGATCCCATTTCAAGCCCTGATCACGGCGCCATGGTTTGAAAGGGAACGCCGTGCTTTTGAGATTTACAATCAAGATCGCCTCAGCAATGCCAATTTGATGCTTTATCACTTTGCTGATTGGCTCATCCATGCTTACAGCCACAAATACAACAAGCCTCATCCATCTCAGCCCACGACGGATCAACCCAAACGATCAGGCTCGACACAGATGAGTACCAAGCAAATCCATTATTTTGCCCAAAAATTGGCACAGCATACGGGTTTTGCCTGTTGTTATGCCGAGGTTGGTGAAAGCTTAGCGGGCTTTAGTTCTCGAATTGCCAAGTTGTTAAAAGACCCAAAGCAACAACAGGCTTGGCAAAGTTATCTCAGCGATGTGGGTTTTCAGGCTCAATCTATAGCTTCAACTTCACCCATGTAATTTGATTTTCAACCAACTTTATTAACTTCACGTCCTTCATATGCCCATTTTCATGGGTAGGGGGACACTTGACTTAAAAAAGGAATATCACATGACACAAACCATGTTACTCAAAAACATGCTGCAACGTTCGCCAATGATTGCTTATCCTGAGCAAAGCCTACTAGAACGTGATGATTTTGATATCACTTTAGCTGATTTTGCACAAAGCGATATCATCAATAAGCTTTATAAAGCCGACAACCAACGTTCTACAGAATATTGGAGTCTGCGTGACATTATTCGTTTTATTATGTTATGTACCCAAGATCCGAACACTTGGCTGACATTTTTATATTGGAAAGATCAAAACGGTGCCATGTACTTGATTGATGGTGGTCATCGTTTATCGAGTCTTTATGCATGGATTAAGCGCTATTTTGTGGATGAGCAAGTCAGCAATGCACCGAAGTTTAGCGCAACCCAAAAAGAAGAATTACGCAAAATTCGTAAAGCATTGGGGAAATATGCCGACTTTCAAAACATCTTAAACAGTGATCTCGAAGAGCTACAACAGGCCAAGTACAACATCCAACACCTAAAAATGCGTTTTGTGCAGGTCGTGGGTTCACCAGAAGATGCCCGTCGGGTCTTTGAAAGTATTAACTCTGATACCAAAAGTTTGGACAAAAACGAAGCCTACCATTTAAGCCATCGTGGTACACCGCGTTATTATGTGGCTTCCGCATGCTGTTATCTAGATGACAACAAAAGTACGCTGATGTTGTTAGGGAGCTCACTTGAAAATGAAATGATTGAACTAGGTGAAAAGATTCATCATCTCATTTTCCGACATATGCTGTTAGATACCTATATGACGCATGGAAAGCGTATTGGTGTTGTGTATGAGCTGTTTAATATTTTGACCAAAGATGATGCACAAACCTATGTATCAGGGGCAAGTATAGCCAATGAAGTCTTACATCATTTACAACGACTCTATGCGGTACTGACACGGATGATGACCTCACCCTATGATCCGCATTTAGTGAGTTTAGGTTTACATCCGCAGCTTTACTTTTTCAAAGATACACGTCTGCAAATTACCTCATTCTTAGCATGGTTTAGCATTATGTCCGAGATTCATGATCAGCGTAAATTGCGAGAATTCACGGCAATTCGCTGTAAAGTAGAAAACTTGATCGCCAATTTCCCCATCATGATTACTGAAACGATTGGTAAATATGGTAGTGGGGTGAAAGGACATGAACGTCTACAATTAGTGTATTTGGCTTTTATTGAAGTGGCCAAACGCATCGATGTGAATACCAACGATACGCAAACCATGAACACCATCGTTATGGCATTTTCGAAAAGCTTTCCTTACATTAATTTTAGTGAATTCTTTCAACAAAATTTTGAGCCCAATTATGATGAGGCTTTGGTGGGTGAAGTATCGAGCTATATCTTAAATTTGATGCCTTCGACACGAAAACATGCCACACCTTTTTCAAGTTTTACTAAAGCTTTAATTCAGCAAAAGATTAAAGTGGCGCGACATAACTTTTGTGAAGTCTGTGATGGCTTGCTGCATTTAGACAGTATTGAGTATGACCATATTATCGCACGCTCAGTCGGAGGGCCGAGTGATGTTGAAAATGGCACCTTACTTCATCCTTACTGTAATCGTTTTAAATCAGATCGAGAGCTCGAAGAGGCGCGTGCCGATTTATTTGGATAAGAACTGATGGGATCGCTTGATCACCGTTAAAACGTGGTCAAGCTCTATCTTGAAGTAGATTATTTAGTTATGAAGCTTAAAGTGACTTTGTCTTAATCTCCATGTAACGTAAAATACATTTATAAATCATGGATTAAAAAAGATTGCACGACAATTCATGATAGTGTCTCAAGGTAAACGAGACGGGTGCAATAAAGAGCTTGATAAAACATGGGGGTAAGCAGAATGTTAGATTGGCAACAGTGGAAAGATGCAAATCGTTATAAAATTCAACATATCGTTGGATATGAAGAAAAATTTGTAGACGAAATACTGAGCCAAATCCCTGATATCACCCCTAATGACGTGGTTGCCCAATACCCGTTTAAGGACAGTCAAGGTGGCAACCGCTATATTGACTTTATGATTATTAATGACAAAAAAGGTTATAAACTTCCCATTGAGTTAGATGGTTATGCAAAAATAAATAATAAGGGATATGAAGTATTTAATGACTTTCTAGAACGCCAAAATGACTTAATTCAACAGTTTGGCATCGTATTACGCTACACCAATAAAAAAGCATTCAACCAACAGCAGCAGGTCATTCGTGAGATTCGACAAGCTTTGAAGATGCAAGCTAGTCGACAAATTAACAGTGTTTCAAAGCAAAAACAAATTCAAGTTCTGATTCAAGAATATGAGGCAAAAATTGCAGAATATGAAAAAAGTCGTATAACATCCCATCAAAATCAAGTAGTTGAAGGGACGAATGAATTGGCCCAAGTTCGAAAGGGCCTTGATAGATTCAAACACAACCAACATACACAGCTTCAAAATGTTCAGAAACAGTTGAGCGACATTAAAAATCAACATAATAAAGAGCTTATTTCGGTTAAAAAACAAATGCATAAGCATATTTATGTCGGTGTTGGACTTATTGCGAGCATGGCGCTAGGTACCCTCTTTTACATTCAAGCTCAGGCCTTACCCAATGATGAAAGTGCACCCCTCAAATCTGACAATCAAGTATTAGTGCAAGACAACAATACGATCGCGAGTGATCATTATGGCGCTATTCAAGCCGTACAAACTGCACAATATATAGGTGAAAATAAGGTGGTGTGTGGAAAAATTGCTCAATATAAAGAATTTTCTAAAGGTGTGTATTTAAATTTTGATGAGCCATATCCAAACGCAACCTTCACTGCTGTAATTTGGGATAATTATTCTCATGTGAGTCAAAGTCTTAAGAACGTAGAAAACACGACACTTTGTATTCAAGGGACAATTGATGAATATAAGGGCAGACCTCAGATGATTTTAAGTTCATTGGATCAAATTGTTTAAAGAGTGATGAGATGATTGAATTCATAATTTTTCTTATAGGGTTGGTCGCACTTAGCGTAGTGGTCGGCATTTGTAATTTTTTTTCAGATACTTATGCTGAGATGAAACAAAAGGAAAAATATGAATTTGAGCAGAAGAAAAAACAAGAGGCCTTAGCCTTGGAGATACAGAGAAAAGCTGCTGAACAGGAATTAGAATTAAAAAAGCAAGCCGGTCTTGATCCACTCTATCAACAACAGTACCGAACAAATAAGCGATACAAGATAATTATTGGATGCTTACTTACGACTATTGTTTTTTTCATTGGGTATTTCCTACTTTCAAAGCAGTATGTAACGTCAAAAACAGCTCAATATATATCTTCAACGTTAAATGAAATCCATCATGTCCCACAAAATGAGCAAGTGAGGGAGCAAGACCAGCAACATAGATCTGAGCCACTGTTAAGCACGGATGATCTAAAAGTAGAGCAGCAGGTATTTTCAAAACAAGAATCAATGGATGATACTCATGCTTTTAATCAAACCGTTGTTCAAAAGCCACTTGAAGTGGGTCAAGACAGTGAAGAACATTCTGGTTTTTCTACAATTTCAACAGATGAGGCTGATGAATATATTGGTGAAATGATGACCGTTTGCGGTAAAATCAGCCAAATTTCATATACATCAAAAGCAACCTATATCAATTTCGGTGACAAATACCCGAAACATACATTTAGTGGTGTAATTTGGTCAAACCATAAAATACCACTCATGGAGGGCATGCCTACGTGTATTCAGGGTTTAATACAAAGTTACAAAGGGGTTGCTCAAATTATTATTGATTCTGTAGAGAAACAGGTTTCTCTTTATTAAATACTAAAATAGGTATCTTATGCTTAAAAATATTTTGTTATTGTCTTTGTTATCTATGGCAAGTTTTAATGTCTTTTCTCAAGAGCTTAAAATTGAAGCCATTAAAGCGCCATTTCATGTTGGCAAGAGTGTTATGGCCTGTGGTCAGTTGGCAGAGGTCAAACATTTTGACAATCGCCACTATTTAAATCTTGATAAAAAATATCCTAATCAATCACTGACGCTTTTGGTATGGGATAATAATTACAAGTGGTTTGAAGAGCGTTTTGGGCGTATTGATCATATGGTTGGTCAGCGTTTTTGTGCTCGTGGGACCATTGAAGAATATAAAAACAATTTACAAATCAAGGTCAATAATCCTCAATTTTTAAGATTGATGAAATAAAAATCCCATTTTCCTCAGATCAAAAGCTCTAATAAGTATAAACAAGTTGATAAATCCTCGGGATTGATCCTATGGATATATTATCTTAGATTTTCATTTAGTATCTGATGTCATTGGGGAAGCAGCCCCCAATGCACCTAGTATTACTATAAAGCACGACGAATTTTCAAAGCGGGAATAAAGACATAATGACTTTGTTCTTGACCCTGATAATTTGCTCGCTCATAGAATGTTTTATCTGCCTGATAATAATCGATGATTTGCATTCCGACACAAGTGACTTCTTTCACTTGTGCTTGCATACGATATAAACGTTGTGATGTGGACTTTGAAAAAGCACCAATTACACCCTGTGGAGCGACAATTTCAATGCGCTCAAAGGTCTGATCTTTTTTCAATTTAATATTCAGACTGACCTGTTCAGACAGTGAAAAATGTTGATTTTTAGCAATCTCTAAAATATTTTGTCGCCCTCTGTCTTGTACAATTGGATAGTAAGACAGATACATATCGGCTAAACCAAATTGCTCAAAATAGCTAATCTCGTCAATGACAGGTGCAGGTTTAAATTGCAAGGAGGGAAGACCGAGTTGAGCAAGATGGGGCCGTATATGCACATCATACTGATGTTGCCAACGGCGATCGATTGGTTGGATGAGGGTAAGACTTTGTTTGGCACGGGTCAGGGCCACGTACATGGCACGAATTTGACTTTCGGCATCATCCTGAGCTTGGCCGCGCCATTGGTCATAAATATAGACATGCTCATACTCACAGCCCTTAGCAGAATGATATGTACTTAAAATCACACGATCGGTTCGATTTTGCTCAGGTGCTATGCGGAGTAAATCGAGCATTTGTTGACAGCTTAAATCTCGATAGCCTGCAACACGCTGTTTAAGCATGTGCCAACTAATATCCTGTCGATTCCACTGTTGATCAGTTAACCATTGATCTAAATAGGCAGTCGCATCACCCTCAATAATTTCTAAAGCAGGGCGTGCTTCAAGTTCAGCAAATAAATGCTTGGCGTAAAAACTATCTGCCAACAAATCTAAGCGATCATTTTTATTTAACAATTGAAAACGAATCCCTGCTTCAGTCAAGGCATGTTGGATGACTAATAGCTCACTCCATTGCCGTGCTAAAATCGCAAAATTTGACCAACATGCGGCTTGATCTGATGCAGTATTGTTTTGCTGTTCGGCAAAGCGAAGTTGCAGATCTTCGACCAACCATTGAATTGCATCTAAACCATGCTGCTGTTGGTAATAACCAAAGCGGATATTGCCCATGGAGGGATTATTGGCACGAATCGAATGTTCAGGGCCTTTTAAACGTTGTGTTTGTGGCAAGCTATGTTGAATATAGGTATTAGCTAAAGTAATCACATCTTGAGGGCTACGATAATTATCTAATAGATAAAAGATATTCTCTTCGGGGATTTCATAATCATCTTTAAAATTTTGAATATATTTAATATTCGCCCCTCTAAAACCGTAAAGATTCTGATCATCATCACCAACAGCCACTAAAAAACCTTGTTGGCTAATTTCATCTTGATCATCCTCATCACGTTGCATGCCTGCTAGATGCGAAATCAACTGATATTGCACATCATCAATATCCTGAAATTCATCCACCAAAATATATTGGAAGTATTGTGGGTGATCTTTTAAATCGGCAACCGCCTGTTCTAATAACCACTGATATTTGGCCTGTTGATCCGTTGTCGGGGCTTGATTTTCATGGATATTGGTTAAATGGCGTGCTAAGCCATGAAAGGTAAAGATATGAATACGAAACGCATACTCGAGTCCAATCAAGTGGGTTAAGCGCTGACGAATTTCAAATACCGCTTGACGGTTATAGGCCAACACTAAGATTTTTTCAGGATCAATATTGCGCAGCATGACCAAATTGGCCACACGATGCACAATAATGGTGGTTTTACCTGAGCCTGGACCTGCAAGTACAAGCATTGCACGGCGCTCATCGTCGGCGATAATCTCGCGTTGGGTGTCATTCAAATACTCAGGAAAAATGAGAGCTTCGTAATTGACCAAATGGGCCTGTTTGGCTTGATCGGGATCTTCTAAGTAGCGTTGGCAGACCTCTTGAATGTCTAAGTTAAAGTAGTCATTGAGCATCGGCTTACGCTGTGCAGGGGGTTGTTGTAACCATGCCTTCATCAGATGTAAACGGCGATTACGATCTTGATAATGTTTTTCTAAATAACGATAGGCAACACCAGAGTGTAGACGTCCTACCGTTTTTTGACCTGCGGCTAAATCAATAAAGAAGATCTTTTGGGTTTCATCATCTAAACGACTGACGTTTAACCACCCAAACTGTTGCATGATCTCAAGATGTTCTAAAAATGTTTCAACCTCGACTTCATACTCTTCGAGAAAATCATCCACGTTGAGTTGCTGACTGGTATTTCCATCGTCAGGTAGGCGCTGTTGCAACAGATCGAAGCTATGTTGGAGTTGATCGAGTAAGTGACGCGTTTGCTTTAACCAATCTTGCCAAGAATGCGCTTTATCACGTGATTCTAATCTTAAGCTGTATTTATTTTCTTTGAGATTGACTAACTTAAAGACTTTAAACATGTAAAAGATGTCACGGGCTTTCACACGATAGCTACGCTGACTTAACCAAGTGTCGAGTTGGCGTAAATCAATGCGCGTGACATCTTCAGGTGGATAGTGCTGCCAACATTCTGAAATGGCCTCAAGGGCTTGATATTTTTCGCGTATCTTACGTTGGGTATAGGCATAACGGTGCGTAAAGCGAATGCGTACTTCGCAGCTCCAACGAGCACAGCCAAGTTTCACCAAATGTCGCACACCGTTGAGGAGTTGACGTACACTCATCCCCAATGCCACCGAGATTTCTGGTAAATACAATTGTACTTGTTGGTTTTGGTTAACCAATAACGGGGCTAAACGTTGGTAGAGATCGGCTGCACGTGTGCTGTGTGCTTGAGGTGCATCTAACAGTTGCAAGCTTAATAAAGCAGGCAATTGATCTTTTTCAACCAAGAGGCCATAGCGTTCGAGGGCCAATAATAAAACTCGAATTTGGGTGAGTAAGGCCTCATCTTCAAAGGATAAATAAGGCTGTAGTTCTTGTGAGGTAAACCAACGCTCTTCAGGTGGACGCTTTAAAGTCGGTAAAATGACATGCTGCCAACAATCGGCCAAGACTTTATGACCGCCCAATTCACTGGCAATATTTTTACGGACTAAACTGTCTAAATCGTGTGGACTCCAAAATAAAATCGCCTGCCCATATTCACCTTTTTTACGTGCAGCACGACCAATTTCTTGTAAATACGATTCTAAATTATTGGGTGGACTATAATGAATCACCGTATGGATCGTGGCACGGTCAATGCCCATACCAAAGGCATTGGTACAAATCACCACATCAAGTTGATGCTGTTTAAAGCGCTCTAGGACCTCTTTTTTTTGCGTACCGGTTAAACGTGAGTGATAAGCTGCAGTGAGAAAACCTTGATGAGCTAAATCTTCGGCGAACTCTTCGGTTTTATCGCGATTTCTCACATAAATCAGTACCACAGGATGTTGGGAATCTAAATCTTCAATATTGACGCTTTCGCCTGCGCTACGCTCAGGAAAGATCTGTTTTAAAATTTTAACAATTTCCACCAAGCGATCGTCTTTGGGAACTTCGCGAATATCAATGTCAATCTCGTCACGCCATACATTTTGTGTTGGTTCCATCATGACAGTTTGCATCGGTACTTGTAATAGATGCTGTAGAGGTGTGACGACCTCTTTTTCAATTTCGTTTAAGGCACGCTGAGAAGCAGTTGCTGTAACTAACATGAGCTGTGGACGTGTACCTTCTTCAGCCTGTGCATAGCATTTGGCAATCGATTGTCCAATGCGCATAAAGTCAGGGCGAAAATCTGTCCCCCATTGGCTAAAGGTATGTGCTTCATCGACCACCCAAAGTGCAGGGCGGCGACGTTGCAACAAGGCTTGAATACTATGTGTGCGTAGACGCTCTGGACTGACATACAGTAAATCGATATTGCCTTGCCAAATCTCCTCTAAGATACGTTGTTGTTCTTCAGCATGTTGGCCTGAAATTAAGCAGGCTGTGCGTGAGCCCCACGGCTGAAGCTGTTGTA
>NZ_CANQLZ010000060.1 GCF_947624825.1 uncultured Acinetobacter sp. | reverse complement strand
TATGATAAGATTAACCCGTTAGGTCAGGTGGCCTAACTTAAATAAAAAAGTCTCCGACAAACCCGGTACGGTTCAATTTTAGGTGCGCTCAATATGTTGGGTAATCTAGATCAATTGATACCTGAAGTATCATTTTCACCGATACAGTTGCTTAAGCTCAAAGGTAAAGTTCGCAAAAAAGCCTCAGGTAATAATAAGCGAACTCAAAAACTGGTAATACAGACTGCAAAGCCAGAATTAGATTGGTGATATACCTTCACGATAAAGAGCTTGATAGGTTTGAGTGAGTACCAAAATGGTATGGACAGACGTGAAGGGCTTACTAGAACAAACTTTTAATGATCGGTTGTATTTTATATCAACCTTCAATCTGTCCCATTGCTCATTATTGAGCATAAAGCTAAAAATTTCTTTATTTTCAATAATACTTAAAAAACTCATAGGCATACTAATTAATATTCTTTTGTACAGTCTATCTCTAGCAAAACATGTTGTAAATCAGGCACAATGAAACTATAAATTTCAAGTTTTTATAGCCTGAGTGCTAGCGGTATTTTTTAATGACAAATAATAATTTTTCACAAGTAGCAGCTTTTATCTGGTCGGTTGCCGATCTCCTGCGTGGTGACTTCAAACAATCGCAATATGGTCGTGTGATTCTACCCTTTACACTGCTTCGCCGTCTGGAGTGTGTATTGGCGCCTACCAAATCGGATGTGTTGGTTGCTAATGAAAAAGAAAAACAAAAAGAAAAGCAACTTCCTGAAGATGCTAAAGAAAAGATATTGCTCAGAGCCACAGGTGGTTTGTCATTTTTCAATACCTCAGAACTGGATTTAGGCAGCCTGGGTCAAAAGGACATCCGTTCAAACCTCAATACTTATATTCAAAACTTCTCCAAAGACGCACGTGAAATCTTTGAACACTTCAAGTTCGACGAATTTATTGGTCTTCTGGATGATGCCAACTTGCTTTATAAAGTCGTTCAATATTTTTCAGACCCTAAAATTGATCTCAGTCCAAAAAATATATCTAACCATGAAATGGGCTTGGTGTTTGAAGAACTGATCCGCCGTTTTGCCGAAGGTTCAAATGAAACCGCAGGGGAACATTTTACCCCGCGTGACATCGTTCGTTTAACCACAGGCCTAGTATTCAGCAAGGATGATGACGTTCTGAATGGTGACGGTATCATCCGCACAATTTATGACCCGACGGCGGGTACGGGTGGATTTTTATCCTCAGGTTCAGAATATGTGTATGAGCATAATCCTGATGCGGTGATGCGGGTTTTTGGTCAGGAGTTAAACCCAGAGTCTTATGCGATCTGTAAAGCAGACATGCTAATTAAAGGTCAGGACGTGCGTAACATCAAACTCGGCAATACGCTGTCCAATGACCAGTTGGCGTATGAGAAGTTTGACTACATGCTGTCTAACCCGCCATTTGGGGTGGACTGGAAAAAGATCGAATCGGACATCAAAGACGAGCATGAGCAAAAAGGCTTTGAAGGTCGTTTTGGTGCAGGCTTGCCACGTGTATCGGATGGTTCTTTGCTGTTCCTGATGCATCTGATTAGCAAGATGCGCAATAAAGACGACGCCACGGCGCAAGGCAGTCGTATTGGTATTATCTTGAATGGTTCGCCATTGTTTACAGGCAGTGCGGGCAGTGGTGAAAGTGAAATCCGTCGTTATATTTTACAAGCCGACTTGCTAGAAGCCATTATCGCGCTACCCACTGATATGTTCTACAACACAGGTATTGCAACTTACGTTTGGGTGCTTAGTAATAAGAAAGATGCTGAGCGTAAGGGTAAAGTCCAGCTGATTGATGGTACTCACCTCTACAGCAAAATGCGTAAATCTCTTGGCTCTAAGCGTAATGAAATGAGCCAAGATGACATTGCGATGATTACGCGCTGTTATGGCAATTTTGAAGTGACCGATGCACGTGAACTGGATAAACCAGCAGATGTGAAGTCGAGTCGTGGTCGTCAATCAGCTAATCCCAAAAATGAAGCTGCTAAAACCTTTTCCAGCAAAATCTTTAATAGTTATGAGTTTGGCTATCGCCGTGTGACTATTGAATGTCCTTTACGTTTATCTGCTCAGGTGAGTGATGACGCTATCGCATCGTTACGTTTTGCACCGAAGCCGTTTAATGCCGTGATGCAAAAAGTGTATGCGCAATACGCTACGAACTGGACAGAAGACACTTATGGTCAGCTTGATGAGTTTGACGTGGAAATCCGTGCGCTGATTAAAGCGGAATTTAGCGAGCTGAAAGAAAAAGATATCAAGACCATACTTGAACCAAAACTGTGGTTAGAACAGCGTAACTTATTAAACAAAGCGAAATGTTTACAAGCGAAGATGGGTACGGCGCAGTTTGATGACTTTAATGCTTTTGATGATGTACTCAAGCAAGCGTTAAAAGATGCTAATGTGAAACTGGAAACTAAAGAGAAGAAGCAATTCCTGGATGCGATCACGTGGAAAAATGCCGATGCTGAGCCAGTGATCAATAAAGTCGTGAAAGGCTCAGAAAATCCGCTTTATGGTCAGATTAGCTACAAAGGCAAAGTGGTTGAGTTTGTACAGGATGGTGATTTACGTGATGCGGAAAATATTGCGCTTGACCCAAGCCAAAGCACCACCGATTTAATAGAGTCTTACTTTAAGCGCGAAGTACAACCGCATGTGCCTGATGCATGGATCAATACTGATAAGCGTGATGCGCAAGATGGTGAAATTGGTATTGTGGGTTATGAGATTCCGTTTAACCGTCATTTTTATGTGTATGAACCGACACGTGATTTAAGCGAGATTGATGCGGATTTGGATGCAGTGAGCCGTGAAATTATGGCACTGCTTCAAGAGGTGCATTCATAATGGCGAAGTATCAAAAATATGCTGAATATAAAGACTCAGGTATAGAATTTTTAGGGGAAGTACCTGAGCATTGGGATATAGCATCAGTCCGAAGATATTTAGTCGACCATCGTCAAGGTTATTACACCACGGAATCTTATGTAGATGAGGGTCTCAAACTCTTACGTATTACTGATTTAAGCGACTTAGGTGAAATTGATACTCAAAATTGCCCTATGGTAAAAGAAACCGAATCTACTGATTTATTCAAACTGAAGAAGGGTGATGTTGTATTTGCACGAACAGGTGGAGCAGGATCTTTTGGGGTCATAACCAAAAAATATGATGATCTAATTTATGCATCTTACTTGATTAGATTTAGATTCATGAGTGCAAAACTTGAGCCTAATTATTTAAGATATTTATGCTTGTCAGACTCATTTCAACTTTCCGTGAAGCAAAATATTCATGGTGGGGTAAATCAAAATATTCATGCTGAAGATATCAAAAATACAATAATTTCTGTTCCTACTCTTTTAGAGCAAAATCAAATTGCTACTTTTCTTGATTTCCAAAGTGAAAAAATTAACAGTTTAATTACCAAACAAGAAAAGTTGATTGAGCTGCTTAAAGAAAAGCGTCAAGCGGTGATTAGCCATGCCGTGACCAAAGGTTTAAATCCTGATGTAGTTATGAAAGATTCAGGTGTGGAATGGTTAGGGCAAGTGCCTGAGCATTGGCAATTAGTACCATTAAAATATCTATGTACATTTAGTGGTGGCGGTACACCAACTAAAGATAATTTGAGTTATTGGACTGATGGAAATATTCCTTGGGTTTCTCCAAAAGATATGAAAACTTTTTGGATTAGTGAAACTCAAGACTACATTACAGAAAAAGCAGTAAAAGAATCCTCAACCAATATTGTGGAACAAAATAGTCTACTGATGGTGGTACGTTCAGGGATTCTGCAAAGAACAATTCCTATTGCCATTAATACTGTTCCGGTGACAATGAATCAGGACATGAAAGCTCTGAAATTTGGTAAAAGAGTTCTAGTTGAATATATCGCTAATTTGATTCACGGTAATACGGCGCAATTGCTTTTAGAGTGGTCAAAAGAAGGTGCAACTGTTGAAAGTATTGAACATGAATATTTAGCTAATAGCCTTATACCTGTACCTTCACTGAAAGAACAAGAAGAAATTACGCAAGTTATTGCTAAGAAAATGAAGGTTTATGCGGAATTAACTGAAAAAGCAGAATTACAAATCACTCTTTTACAGGAACGCCGTACAGCTCTAATTTCATCTGCGGTGACAGGCAAAATCAATGTAACGAATTGGCAACATCCCAATAAAAATAATGAGGCGACTACGGAGCTTGGCGCATGAGAACGGATGCAACTTTAGAAGCCATCTTCCAACAAGACATTGTTGCGCAAATGCAAACGCATGGTTGGCTTGTCGGTTCAGGCACAGGCTATAACTGTGAAAAAGCCCTTTATACACAAGACATTTTAGACTTTGTGCAGAGGACCCAAGACAAAGAATGGCAGAAGTTTAAAGGCATTTTCCCCAATGACACGGAACGCCATTTTTTAGATACAGTCGAAGCACAGCTTAAAAAAGCCAATATCAATGCCACCGATATTGAATCTCGTAGCTATGGCACATTGGGCGTATTACGTCATGGTATCCGTACACGTGGGGTACGTTTCTCATTTTGTCAGTTTAAACCTGAACATGGTCTAAACCCCGAACTGAATCAACGCTATCAGCAAAACATCTGCCGTGTGGTGCCTGAGTTGGTCTATAGCCCATACGCGAGCAAAGCCGAACTAGAGGCAACAGGCAAACAAGCCAAAAAATGGCGCATTGACCTTGTGCTGTTTATTAATGGCTTTCCTGTGGCAACCATGGAGCTGAAGTCAGAATTTAAACAAGCTGTACAAAATGCGATGACACAGTACAGAAAAACCCGACTGCCCAAAGACCCTGAAACCAATAAGCCTGAACCCTTGCTGATGTTTAAACGCGGTGCATTGGTGCATTTTGCCGTAAGCCAGTATGAAGTCTACATGGCGACGCATTTGAATGGTGACAGCACCTACTTCCTGCCATTTAACAAAGGCACTTCGGCGCAGGGTGCAGGCAATGATGTGCCTGAAGATGTGAATGAATACGCCACAGGCTATTTATGGAATGAAGTTTTAACGCCGGATAGCTTGCTGAATATTTTGGGTAACTTTATTCATCTGCAAATTGAAGAAAAAGAAGATTGGGAAGGGCGTAAATACAAAAAAGAAAGTCTGATTTTCCCACGTTATCACCAGTGGAAAGTGGTGAATAACTTAGTACAAGATTCATTGGCTGAAGGCACAGGGCAAAAATACTTGATTCAGCACAGTGCAGGTTCAGGCAAATCCAATTCCATTGCATGGACGGCGCATCAGCTTTCAAGTTTGTACGATGCCAATAATAAAAAGATGTTTGATTCTGTCATTGTGGTCACTGACCGAACCATTTTAGATGCACAGCTACAAGATACCATCTATCAATTTGAACATGCCGATGGCGTCGTGGGTCGGATTAACAATAAAGAAGGCGATGGCTCAAAATCGGAGAAATTGGCTAAAGCTTTGGAAATGGCACAGCCGATTATTATTGTGACCATTCAGACCTTCCCATTTGTACTGCGTGCGATTGAAAACAGCACCAGTCTTAAAGAGCGTAAGTACGCCGTTATTGCCGATGAAGCGCATTCATCACAAAGTGGTTCTACAGCGCGTCAGCTTAAAGAAACCTTGATGATTGAAGAGCGTGAGGAAGATGAACAGCTTTCTTCTGAAGATGTACTCGATGCTGTCATGGCTTCACGTAAGGGTAGTACCAACTTAAGCTTCTATGCTTTTACCGCAACACCTAAGGATAAAACATTACAATTGTTTGGTCGCTTGCCTGATCCAAGTATGCCGCCGTCAAAAACCAATATTCCTGTGGCATACCATGTTTATTCAATGCGCCAAGCCATTGAAGAAGGTTTTATTTTGGATGTATTGAAAAACTACACCAACTATAAAGTCATCTATAAGCTGAAACAGAAAATTGAAGAAAAAGACGCAACGGTGGATGCCAAGAAAGCCAAGACCAAGCTGAACCAGTGGGTACGCTTACACGATCATAATATCTCGCAAAAAGTGCAAATCATTATTGAGCATTTTAAAAAGAACGTGATGGGCTTACTCAACAACCAAGCCAAAGCCATGGTGGTGACCAGTTCACGTAAAGAAGCGGTACGTTATAAGCAAGCCTTTGATAAATACATTGCTGAAAATAAATATAAAAATATTGAAGCGATGGTGGCATTCTCAGGTGAAGTCGAATTTAATAGCAATGACACAGACAGTAGCCATTTAATTGGACACAAGTTTACCGAAGCCAATATGAATCCAAACCTAAAAGGGCGTGAAATGCGTAAAGCATTTGATAGCGATGACTTTCAGGTGATGATTGTGGCAAATAAGTTCCAAACAGGCTTTGATCAACCGAAACTGTGTGCCATGTACGTGGATAAGAAGTTAGGGGGAGTGGAATGCGTACAGACCTTATCGCGTTTAAACCGGACCTATCCTGCGAAATCTGAAACAGGCACCTTTGTGCTCGATTTCTTTAACGATCCACAAGACATTCTCGATGCTTTCCAACCGTACTATCAAACAGCAGAACTGGCGGATGTATCCAATCCCGATCAGGTTTATGATCTGTTTGAAAAGCTGAAAGCCTCAGGTATTTTCCTCTGGACTGAAGTAGAACAGTTCGTTGAGGCCTTCTACAGCAAAAATAAATCCAGTGCAGCCCTCGCGAACATCTGTAAGCCAGCTTTACAACGCTGGCAGCATCGTTATCAACAAGCCATCAATGATTATGATGTCACCAAGAACCGTTTAGAACGCTGTAAACAGACAGCTGACGCCGTACTGATAGCTAATGCTGAAAACGAATTTGCAGAAGCGAAGAAAGCCCGTGATGCGCTGGAAATCTTTAAAAAGGATTTAGGCAGCTTTACCCGTTTCTATGAGTTTATGTCTCAAATCGTGGAGTATGACGATCAAGAACTTGAGAAGCTGAGTCTTTTTGCGCGTAACTTGCGCCCATTACTGCGCGAACAGGTGGCCGAAGAGGATGAGGTTGATCTAAGCAATGTTGCAATGACGCATTACCGTTTGTCTAAACTGCGCCAACAAGATATTCAGCTTAAAGCTGATAGTACTGAGCATAAATTAGAGCCTGCTAATGATCTAGGTACTGCTAAAGCTAAAGACAAGAAAGAGGATTTCTTATCGCAAATTTTACGCCGTGTGAACGATCTGTTTGTTACAGATAATCTGACCGATCAAGATATGATTAATTATGCGTATACGGTTGCAGATAAGATGGCGGAAAACACACGCATGATGACGCAGATTCACAATAACCCACGTGAACAAGCCATGCTAGGCGAGTTTGACGCGGCGCTTGATGATGCGGTGTTAGATAGTAATGCAGCGCATACGGAGCAAATGACACAGCTTATGAGTGATCCTGTAAAGATGAAGCAGTTTGCGCATATTATTTATGATGTGTTGATGAATAAAGACCGTCAGATTTTTCAAGAAACATAATACAAATATATAGATTTTTTAAGGGGAACAAATGAAAAATAAACTCAAACAGATTTTTAGTTTAAACAATGAAATTTCTACATCGCAAATAAATAGTGAAGCTCTAGAACTAGAGAAGGCTCGCGAAAGACTGCAGAAATTCCAGAAAGAGCGAGATAACGACTTAAAAATACATGAAACCAACGAGGAAGATCTTGAGAAAAAGCCGGCATCGCCTTTTCAAATTTCATCTCCAACTGTCAATTTAGATAATGATGTCATTTTATCTAAAACTACTCGAATCCAGTTAGATGAGGGATTAGCTAAACTAAAATTTCATAAAACTATTTATGAGGATTGGAATTTTGGCAGTGTTGATAAGCAAGCTCGTAGCGTAATTTTAAACTTCTATGGTGCACCTGGTACAGGTAAAACACTTACAGCTGAGGCTTTTGCTGGAAGTTTAGGAAAATCTATTATTAAGTTGGGTATTGCTGAACTAGAAAGTAAGTTCATGGGTGAGACCTCAAAAAATATTCAAGCTGTATTTAAGTTGGCTTCTGAAGAAGATGCTGTCTTATTTTTTGATGAAGCAGATACTTTATTAGGTAAGCGACTTTCTTCAGTCACACAAGGCATTGATAATGAGGTCAACGCAATGCGTTCGACTTTACTTATTGAATTAGAGCGTTTTAATGGCATCGCTATTTTTGCGACCAACTTTGCTAAAAACTATGACGAAGCATTTCGCAGTCGTATTAGTCACCATATCCATTTTGATCTTCCTGATTTAGAAGCTCGTACACATCTGTGGGCAAAAATGTTGGTGCATCAAATTCCTTTAGCAGAATCTAGAGAAAAATTTATAGATAGTGCCGCAGAACTATCTGATGGATTTTCGGGACGTGAAATACGAACTTGCATGCGACTAATTCTTCCAAAAGCTTTGCTAGAAGCTGAAAAAAATCATGAAGAACCTAAAGTTAAATTAGAGCAACTTCAGGAAGTCATTGATCGTATTAAGCAGGCTAAAGTTGAAGTTGCAAATAGTGAAAGTAAATTAAGTACAAAAGAAATCAGTACGGCAAAAACACTTTTAGGTGTGAATAAATAAGTAGAGGGTAATATGGGGTTTTGGAGTTCAGTAGGTTCAGCAATTTCTTCAGCTGCGAGTAGTGTTAGTTCAGCAGTTTCGTCTGTAGGTAGAGGCATCGCTTCTGCAGCTAGTGCTGCATGGGATACTGCAAAAAGCGCAGCGAGTAAAGCCGTTAATTGGATGGCTGATGAAGCTGAAAATTTTGTTGGTAAAGTCAAAGATGTTTGGGCGACAGTTAGGCCTCATGTGATTAACTTTGCTCCTAAGGTTGCAGGTGTAATCAGGTTAATACCTCATCCTTGGGCGCAGGCTGCGGCTAGTGCAATAGAGGCAGGACTTGCTGGACTTTTAGCATTAGAAAATAGTCCAATTCTAAAAAAAATCGAGCAAGCAATTATTTGGGCTTCAAATGCGGCAAAACATTTTCGCAATATGTATATGACGCCAAAAGATGTGAAAGAAGCTGAACAACGTCAAAAAGATTTGCAAGAAGCAATGGATGCAATGAAAACAGAGGTACAACGTCAATCTATACGTTTTGCTGCTGTGATTAATGATTATGTTCTAGTGCAAACACATATCCAAGAAATCCTTGAAAAAGATAACATTAAAGACTTTTCACATTATCTACGTTTACGTGCAACCCAAAAGCTTCTTCGTGCTGCTGAAAAAACATTAAATACGGCTCGTACTCTAGATGAAATTACTGCTGATGATTCCTTTTTATTACGTGTAGGCGCTGATTTACTTGCTGAAAATCCTAATCTTAGCGATGCTGATACCGAAAAGTTAGATGCAATTATTAAACGACGCTTTAATGGTAAATCATTGGTGCCATTTGTATTTGAAGAGCTCATTTGTGCTTGGGAAACTAAATTACAAAATATGGAAGCGAAATGGAATCAGTTAAATAAAGAAGCCGCTAAATTAAAACGTCAAGTCAAAGAGCTTGAAGTCAAAATGCAAATTGAATCACTTACTTCACAGGAAGAAGCAGAGCTAGTTGATTTGAAAAATGATGCGAAAAATACTACTTACCAACTTACTCAACAAGCAGAAGAAAATCGTGCAATGCAAAGCTATGTACATGCTGCAGAAGGTT
Organism: uncultured Acinetobacter sp.; assembly: GCF_947624825.1. GTDB lineage: Bacteria > Pseudomonadota > Gammaproteobacteria > Pseudomonadales > Moraxellaceae > Acinetobacter. Next base: position 3,494 of record NZ_CANQLZ010000060.1, on the reverse strand, counting down.
TCCTTCAAGTTTTAGAGAAAACTGCTGAACAATTTGAAGAAGAAGGTCGTGACTATATTGTAGATGATGTTGCGACAGTTGGACGCTTATTAGTTGAGTGCGCTCAGCATGGGAAACAATGGAATGAACTAACCGAAGAAGAACAAAGTCTAATTACTGACTATGCAAATATTTTTGCAGAAGACAGTAAAAAGCGTACTCAAGAGTTAGTTGAGGCTGAGGTTTAATTCATGGAAATTTTAAGTTTTTTACTACCTTTCAATTTGTCTCCATTTGGATGGGATGCTTTGCCAAGTATTTTCTTCTTTGTTATTTGGGGGCTTTTCTTCTTCACGATTGTTAGAGTTTACCAAACAGCAAAGCCTGAGAATTGGGAGCACAATTGGTATGGCGGTAATAAAGGCGATAAAACTAAAAAATTAGATGCCGAACATGGCTCAGTCATGGAAATTAGCGAAGCTGTAGCCACTCCTTCTGAGAAGTTGGCTGACATAATGCCAGGCATGATTCTCATTATTGGCTTGTTAGGAACATTCTTAGGTTTAGGGCTTGCGTTAGATAAAGCATCATCCATTTTAACAGGCGCTAATGCACTAAGTAATATGGATGCATCAATGGCGAATCTGATGCAAATGCTGGAAGGTTTAGGTACTAAATTTAAAACTTCAACTTGGGGATTACTGGCTTTCATTCTTCTAAAAGTCATTTTATCTAAAAATGGATATGAAGAACGACGCTTACGCTGGTCAATCGAAAAGGTGAAAAGTGAGCTTGATATTATTCGTGACCAAAATTTGCAAGAAGAGCGTAACAATAACAACAAGCTGATTCAATGTATGCAAAATATAGCTATGCAATTTGAACAGACGGTCATGACAAACCAATCTGCGAATCAGGCTCAATTAAAGCAATTGACACAGTATACCCAAGAAACAATCAAAACGATTCAGTTCAGCCATGATGAACAGTTAAAGCAACTACATTTAAGTAATGAAGAAAATATACGAGCTTTAACTTCACAATCTGTTCTTATCAAAGAGCTTACTGAAGAGAACCATAGAAATCATATTGTTTCTCTAGAGCAGATTGGGAAATTCTTATTATCTTTCGAAAGAAATAATGAACAACGTACTGCATTATTAGATCAAAAGTTTGGTATTTTGATTCAACAATCAGAAAAATTACTTCAACTTATTAGAGGACAGCATCAAGAAACTAAGGATTTACTGACTGAAAATGTAGCTCAAAGTATTGAAACTCGTGATGCTATGGTTGAATTCATTGCGAAAAATGAAAAAACAGTTGTGAAATTAGGGAAAGCAGCGGAAGGAATGTCACAAGCAGCGTCAACAATGGGGGCATCTGCGACTCAACTACAAACTGTGATTGATAGCTTCAGATCTAACATGGAAGATGTTATTTCTCTTATGAAACAAGATTTGAACTCAACTATTTCGAATATGAATACTAGCTTTAGCCAAAACATGACGAAAATGTCAGACAACCTTAAATCATCTATCGGTGACATGAGTACAAGTTTCAAAAAAAATATGTCTGAAATGTCAAAAGGTTTAGGTGTAGCAACAGGTGATATTTCTAATGCTGTAACGAGTTTATCTACCAGTGTAGATAAAACGATGAATGAAGTCACTGCTACGATCGGTAAATCTATGGACTTGCAAACCAAGGCACAGAGTGTATTTATTCAGAGCACTAACACGTTAAATGAATATATTGAAGAAATGACAGGATTAGTGAATAAGCTTTCTGGTGATATTACAGGTGGCTTAAAAGCTGTTTCGGAAAGTAACCGTCAAGTTATTGGATTGGGTAAACAAATTAAGCTAAGTAGCGAAGAGCTTACACAAACAGTAGGTAATGTATTTAATGATTTATCTCAAAATCTTGATGCTCTTAATGAGTTAAAGCCAACCTTAGAAAAATTAGCTCATGGTATTATTTTACAAAAAGAAAATCTCCAAAAGGTTAAATCTCAGAGTGTTCAAGCGAAGGATATACCAAAGACTGATGATAAAGTTGTTAATCTAGGTTCTGTTATTTCACAATCATTATTAGGTTGGAAGGATTAAAAGAATGAAGGATAAGCCAAGTGAATGGGTATCTATCTCAGATCTCATGGCTGGTGTAATGGCCGTTGTTATGCTTTTACTTGTAATGTCTGTACTACAAAAGACTTATGCAGAACTAAAGCATAAGCAAGAGCTAGAACAAGGGGGAGTTGCTCAACAGAAAAGAATTAGTGAAATGCTAACTGATCTTAAGAGCTCTGTTGATGCACAGGGCGCAAGTAATTTAATCTCCTTCGATATTGCTGACGGAAAAATCACATTAAAGGAGAATATTTTTAATGTTGGTAGTGCATGCATTACTCCTTCAGCAGCTCAGGCTTTCAAAAGCCTAGACAAACGTATTGTCGATTTTCTTAGAGCAAACCCAAATGCTTTCGTTTATGTTGAAGGACATACAGATAACTCTGTTGTGAAGCAGCCCGTAATTGATTTTAAGGCAAAGTGTACTGTTTATGATGATAACTTTACGTTATCAGCAGCTCGTGCAAGAGAAGCCAGAAAGTTAATTATTTCTAACCTCGATTCTACCGAAGCAAAGAGAGTCATTGTTGCCGGTTATGGTGACTCTCGTCCGTTGGTTGGTACTGATCCTAGTGATGGTAAAAACAGACGTGTAGAAATCCAGTTTGTAGTATCTACACAAAATTAATGAAAATTCCTCCATTTATGGAGGAGTTTTTTTAGATAACCCGAATCATGGATAGGAGATTCAGTTGAAAAAAGTTGAAAAAAAGATGACTGACTCACTACACACGCTTACTATTGGCAATATCTAAAACAACAAAATTCTAAAGTCAGACCACGATCAGGTATTCTGTCCTTATCTGAAATTATCTTTATCGCAGTCTAGTATAAAAAATCTCAACTTCATCATTTCAAAGGAAGCTAAAGAACTATTTAATGCTTGAAGTGCCAGTTGATGTTGATTAATCAAATACACGATCTCCTGATAGGACAGCAAACCTTTAAAATGTATCAGCCCCCGTAAAAACGGACAGTTAACTTGCTAATTTTAGAGATCGAAACTCCCGAGGGGATTTCATTTTTAGCCCACTATGCAGATGATTACAATTGTAATCTTCAATCCAAGCAGGTAAACATCGCATAACTGTTTGTGCATCAGGTACATCATTCAAATATACATCATCCCGCTTAAAAGTTTTTACGAAGGCTTCAGCCATTCCATTACTCTGTGGACTACGAATTGGTGTTGTACAGATACGAAACCCTAACGACTGAGCAAATGTACGTGTTGGACGAGCGATGTAGCAACTGCCATTATCCGTGAGCCACTCAATCATCTGTGGAAGATGAGAGACCACACCGAAGTGAACCGTACCGGGTTTGTCGGAGACTCAATATTCTGAGAGACTATTCCGATGAAAAAACCAACCTATACCCCCG
>NZ_CANQLZ010000059.1 GCF_947624825.1 uncultured Acinetobacter sp. | reverse complement strand
CATACCAATTAACTCAGCAGAATAAGCCAAAAATTCAAATTATAAAGTCATTGGCTTAAACAGGATTCGGGTTATTTTGATAGTGAGGCTCCAAACATTGTTCAAAGCCTCATCCTGATAGAGAATAATTTAAGAATTTACGCTTTAATTAAGGGTAGCTCCTCAGGTGGGCGTTTTGTTTCTTTAGCGCATTTGGTTCGAATGTTTTTAAATCTATTCTCCCCACTTTCTAGTCTTTTTATGTTTCTAAATTCAGTAGCTGCCCGTAGAGCTGCATCTTCAAAAGAACATGTTTGTGAGTCACGTATCTCTTGAGTCATTTCTGATAAAACAGCTTCTTCACCAAATTCTAAGCAAGCCATATTGAAATGATAGTGTTCTTTACCAGCCTTATATACAGATTCTGCTGCTAATGTTGCGCGCTGAACTTTTTTCATATTTATTTCCTCTTTTAATAGGGAGTATCTATTAAAAATTAAACCTTGTTTCAATTAGAATCATATATTTTATTAGCGTGTATATAGATTCCAGAGTTTAGGTAAATCATAGTTTTTAAAGAAAAAATTCTAAAAAAACTATATGTGTGATGGATTAAATTAAGCTTTTGTTGAGATATTTTTAATTTTTCAAAATCCCTAACACTGTGAGACTATCGGTAGAATAGTCATAGTGTGTTATAAGATTTTTATTGATTACTATTCCAAAATTAGCTAATTCATCTAAGACGGCATTCTTTACTTCTTGAGATAACTCAATCCCTTGATGGGCTGCTTTATTAAGCCAAAAATATGACTCGAGAAGTTTCTCAGAGTTATCGCTGTAAAATTCATACAGATAGTAGCCTAATTGATGCTGGCATTTACTATGATTTAGCTCTGCACCCTGATGGAAATAATTTATTGCTTTATCATAGTCTGGCTCTATAAGTTCACCATTACTATATAAAATACCCAGCATAAAAGCTGCTTCAGGCTCCTTGGGCAGTATTTTTTCTAAAATTTCTGATCCTAAAGCGATGTCTTGTTCACATTTGATACCTGCAGAAATTGTACAAGCTAGGATAATTCGATTCTCATTAGTAATTTTAGAGCGATCTAGAAAATCAAAACCTAATATGGTATTTCGTGGTTTAATAGTACTGCCTCGTAGGTAAGCATTGGCTAAATGCTCAATAGCTAAATTTGATTGAAATTTTTCAGCCAAGTGGCATAACTCAAAATAATAATTTGTATATCCATGTTCTTCAAATTCAAATTCGATTGCTAGTTCAATACAATCTAGATTATTAAATTGAAGACCTTTTGCTATTAATTCTTTTGCTTTATTAATCTCTACAGCCCCGCCTCGGCCATGTAAATACATTTTAGCTAGGCATCCTATTGAGTCATCATTTCCTAAAGCGATCGCTTTTTGGTGGTATTCTCTAGCTAATTTAGGGTTATATTCAAATATACCATCTAGATCGTGACCATTACCTAATGCATGCAATGAATGATTATCACCTAAAGAGGCTGCACGTAAATATAACTCCTTTGCTCTTGTTAAATCTTTTTGAACGTAGAGTCCCTGACGGTACATATAGGCCAATTGATTTATAGCTTCACGATGATTTTTTTCAGCACAAGTATTGAAGCGTTCATATGCTGTCTGATAATTATGATCAATTAAAGATAGTAAAGCTAATAGAAATTTAGCTTCGATATCACTATTAGTTTGATCAAGCTTCTGCAATAAAAAGGATGTATTTGTACCTCCTTTTTTATCAGAAATATACTGTTCACCAATTAATTTTTTTAGAAAAACTATTGTAAGAGGTGACCTTTGATCAACGAGCCATTGACATTTACCCATTGAACTTAGGAGGGGCATGTTGTATTTCAAAAAGTTACATAAAGCAGGACTCTTATCTTTTACGACAAATTCAATATAATTTTCCCAAATAACTTTAAATTCTGAAGGAGTGATTTTAAAATCTTTGGAAGAAGGCCATGGCCATAATAATGCAGGTATATTGAAATCTATTTCAAATTCCTTAGAGATCAATTTTGGCAATTTTACAATCACAGACGGGGTAATAATCAGAGGATTCTCAGGAGAAAATTCAGCTCTGAAAGTCTTATAATCATCAAAATTAAAAGCTTTCGCTACCAAATCTAAAATAATATATTGTTTACACTGGAGGTTATTAAAGCTACCAGAAGAAAGATAGTGTTTTAAATTACTTGCTAAACAAGTAAGGTGTTTTTCTGTATGAATCATAATAAAACTCACAAACCATCAACTACAGGTAGTTCATAAAATTGCCTATAGTTTCGTAAAAGATGATTTGGTTGTTCTAACTACAAATTTTTTTGTAATTGCCCAGTCCCCGCACTAATCTATTTTTACCTATTAATAGGCCGAAAAGCACCTGCGCTTTTTTACAATAAGTAATGGTTACTTAAAATGCAAGTATCAATTATCATATTTTGACCTATAAATTTAACAAAATTATATACAAAATTTCATAATATATTGATATTTATAAAAATATATATTTTTGGTATTTATATCCGTTTTAAGGTCTAGCTCATCCAAGCCCATCTTCGGATGGGCTTTTTTATGGTGATTTAAATCTAATAATCCGATTAATTTTATAAAAACAAACTGTTTTACCTATTTTTAATTTCGACGTATTCTAGCTTCACAGATAAGCAATCCTCTTAATGCAACAAAAGGAACATCACATGAGCTTGATCAATACTGAAGTTAAACCATTTAACGCAACGGCTTACCACAACGGTCAATTCGTTGAAGTTTCTGAAGCAGATATGAAAGGCAAATGGTCTGTCGTATTTTTCTACCCAGCTGACTTTACCTTTGTTTGCCCAACTGAATTGGGTGACTTAGCAGACAACTATGCTGAATTCCAAAAATTAGGCGTAGAAATCTACGGCGTATCTACTGACACACATTTTACGCACAAAGCTTGGCACGATACTTCTGATGTCATTGGTAAAATCCAATACCCATTAATCGGTGATCCAACTTGGACGTTGTCTAAAAACTTCGAAGTACTCATTGAAGCTGCTGGTCTTGCTGATCGTGGTACATTTGTTATCGATCCTGAAGGCAAAATCCAAATCGTTGAAATCAACGCAGGTGGTATTGGCCGTGATGCATCTGAATTACTTCGTAAAGTAAAAGCTGCTCAATACGTATATGCACACCCAGGCGAAGTTTGCCCTGCAAAATGGAAAGAAGGCGAAGCAACACTTGCTCCTTCAATTGATTTAGTGGGTAAAATCTAAGTCCTGATTGGCCATAAAAAGCAAAACCCAAAGCCATGCGCTTTGGGTTTTTTTATGCCTCATAGCCGGGCAATTGCTTCAGCTGACGTAATTGCTCTACTAAAAACTCAATTAAACGACGCATTGCCAAGCGTTGCCCTTTACGTGAGGCATACACCAATTGCACCATCCCAATATTAGAGCACCATTGCGGCAAAATATGCACCAAACGTCCTGCGGCAATATCATCTTGTACGGTTAAATAAGGCAGATCAGCAATGCCTAAGCCATCCAGTGCTGAATAGTATACGCCGGCTAAATCATTGCTTTTAATACGCGGTGTCAAAGAAATGCTGGCAGTGGCTTTGGTTTGTAAATGATAAAGTTGCCAAGAATATTGAGATTTTTGCGTACCCAATACAATACTTGGAAACTGAGCCAAATCATCAAAATTTTCGATGTGTTTGTCTTGCAATAAATGCGGGCTTGCCACCAAGCAATGTTGCGTTTTAATCACATCACGAATGACTAAACTTGAATCTTCTGTAGATTGAAAGTTGGTACGAATGGCTAAATCTAGGTCATCGTGGAGCACATCTACCCGACGACTGGTCAGCTCAAGTTCAAGCTGCACTTTAGGATATTGTTGTAAAAATTGATTAAGTAAGCTACGTACCTGAAACTGCATCATCATGGTCGGGCAGCTGATTTTAATTAAACCTTCTGGTTCACTCACTTGTTTAAGCAAGACATGATCGGCACATTGCATTTGCGCGACCACTTTAGCGCATTCTTCGTAAAATTCTTGACCCAAAGGCGTGACTTTAAAATGACGGGTAGAGCGTTGAATTAAGGAAATATTGTATTTTTGTTCTAAAGCCAAAATGCGACGGCTGAGTTTAGATTTAGTGATTAAACTCGCTTCACTGGCTGCACTAAAGCCTCCGTGTTTGACCACCAAATAAAAATAATAATAGTCATCTAAGGTGTGCATGGCATTCTCATAAAAAAACAGCCCAAGTCAAAGGGCTTGGGCTGTCATTGTAGCTTTATTTATCTTGGTTAAAATAGCTATAACTGGTCATCAGGTTACGATAATCTGGAATATGTGCTGAGAATAAAGCACCTAAACCTTCAACGTCGTTACGCCAATCGCGGTGTAATTCACCTGCTGCGCCAAACCATGTCATTAATTGTGCGCCCGCTTGGCTCATACGATTCCATGCTGCATCACGGGTAATTTGATTAAATGTACCTGATGCATCGGTAATCACAAACACATCATAATCTTCTGCTAAAGCAGATAAAGTTGGGAAAGCCACACAAACTTCGGTGACGACACCTGCAATAATCAATTGCTTTTTGCCAGTGGCTTTTACGGCATCAACGAAATCTTGGTTGTCCCATGCGTTGATTTGACCCGGACGGGCAATAAACGGTGCATCTGGGAACATCTCGACCAATTCTGGCACTAAAGGACCATTTGGACCTTGTTCAAAACTTGTGGTTAAAATTGTCGGTAAGTTGAAATACTTAGCAAGTGCGGCCAAAGCCAACACGTTATTTTTAAATTTATCTGGGTCGATATCACGTACTAAAGACAATAGACCAGTTTGGTGATCCACCAATAAAACCGCAGCATTGTCTTTATCTAAACGTACATAAGGCTTAGCCATGAGAAAACTCCTTGTTGGGTCGGAACTTGATTTGTTATTACTGTAAATAAAATTGTTATATGGCAGAAGACGAAAAAATAGGATCGTTTTTTGCAAAAATAGGATAATCGATTGCTTAATAAAATATAAACAGTGATTGTGTTAAAAATATGACACAGCTTCCCAGTTTGACCTCTCGTGCTGCCACAACAATAGACTTAAGCTAAGCACAGATTATTTTGGGAGTGCGTCATGAAAAAAGTGATTGGTGTTTATCATCAGCAACAGGCTCATTGGGTCGGTGATGGGTTTTTAGTGAAGAATTTATTTTCTTATGACCGTTTAGGTCAGGCACTCAGTCCATTCTTGTTATTAGATTACGCAGCACCACATCATTTTAATCCCACGCACGCACAGCATGGGGTAGGTGAGCATCCGCATCGTGGTTTTGAAACGGTGACTTTGGCCTATCAAGGTGAAGTGACTCATCAAGACTCAAGCGGTGGTGGTGGCACCATTCATGCCGGTGACGTGCAATGGATGACCGCAGGTTCAGGTGTGGTACATGAAGAATTTCATAGCCCTCAGTTTGCGCAACAAGGTGGTCTATTTGAGATGGTGCAGTTGTGGATTAACTTGCCTGCCAAAGACAAAATGACACCACCAAGCTATCAAGCGATTCAAAGCACACAAATTCCAGTGATTGAGTTGCCCGAGCAAAGCGGTCATTTACGTGTGATTGCGGGTGAGTACCAAGGTCATACAGGACCTGCAACTAGTTTTAGTCCAATTAACCTATGGGATGGTGCCTTGGCCCAAAATGCTGAGCATACCTTTACTGTGCCACCCGATCACACTACGTTATTGGTGTTACTTGAGGGTGAGTTGTTGATTAATCATAGCCAAAAAGTACAGCCAAATTCGGTGGTGCTGTTTGAGCGTAATCAAGATACTCAGATTAACGTATTGGCCGCGCAGCATAGTCGTTTTGTGTTACTCACAGGTGAGCCACTCAATGAACCCATTCAAGGTTATGGTCCATTTGTAATGAACACTGAACAAGAGATTTTCCAAGCGTTTGAAGATTTTAAACAAGGTAAATTTGGACAGCTAAAAGTTGCCGAAAAAGTCAATTAATTACTTGAAACAAAAAAAGAATAGACCTCGCGGTTAAGCGAGGTCTATTTTACGCTGTAACTGGTCATATTTTTGTATTTCTTATCATATTTTATTTATTTTATGTGAAATAAATCAAACTTTTGTACCATATTATGATAACCCTGTTCAATTTTTTTGTAAATTTTATTCTCTGATTTTTATGTAAAAATTTTAACAATGCAATTTTATAAATTTTATCTTTTGTTCAAATTTAAATCTTAAAACCAATAAAATTCATTTGAATTGTCTTTGACCAAGCCTGTTACAAAAGCTTTGAATATGGCATTTTTTAATAGCTTGTTTTGCATGCCCTTGGTTCATAATTTTGTCATGTGTTTTTGACGGACGGATAATAATTTGGATATTGCAATTATTGGTAGTGGCATGGCTGGCTTGGCTACCGCAAGAATTCTTAAAGATGCAGGACATAACATAACAATTTTTGAAGCACTGCCAGGACGCGGTATGGACAGCCATAGTACCGAGTTTGAAGGTGGCTTAATTGATGCGCCATTGCGCGTTATGAACCCCAATCTTTGGAAAAATACCTTAAGTCTTGCCACTTATTTGGGCATTGGTACTTTTCCTGTACGTACCTATATGGCGTGCAGTTGGCTGTTTGAAGATCGTACCGAAACATGGTTGACCACCACGCGTACTAAAATTGGCAACTTCCCCATTATTAACAACCGCAAAGGTATTCAACAATACGGTTGGCGTTTGGTTAAAGGGATGTTGCAGCTCAAAACTGCATTGTCACAGTTTTTTAAATCAGACAACCAAGACATCACCTTAGCTGAATTTATTAATCAGCATGATATTGAAGAAGTATTTTGGCACGGTGCGGTCATGCCTGTGCTATATACCATTTGTACCTGTAATCCAAAAACCATTGGTGATTGGCCGGCTAAACCTTTGTTAACCTTTTTACGTCAATTAACTGACGGTGATGCTTTATTGCGTATGCAAGGTGGCACGCCTGCTTTGGTCAATAAACTACTTGAAGGGGTCAACATTAAAAGCGGTTCACCAATTGCATTGGTATCTCAGCAAGGTGAACAAGTCGCTGTGAAAAATGCTGATGGTGAGCTTGAATACTTTGACCGTGTAGTGGTTGCAACACCAACCACCAAGATTGAAGAATTCTTAGATCAAACTCAATTTAAGGACGATATTGAGTTACTCAGCAAATTTAAATTTGAACAAGGTGATTTGGTTATTCATACCGATAACACCGTGATGCCACCTAAACGTAAAGATTGGGCAGTGTTAAGTTATATGATGGATCGGAAATTTACCCGTCAGCAATTTACCGTGTGGCTCAATGCGGTAGAGCCAAGTTTAGTGGGTAAAAATCCTGTATTCCAAACTTGGCGTCCTGTTACAGAGATTGACCCGAAAAAAATTATCTCGCGCGTCACTTTGACCCGTGCGGTGGTGGATTCAGAAACGGTATCGTTAAATAAGCAAATCCAAGCGCGTCATCGTGATGCCAACCGTAAAGTATTTTATTGCGGTTCATGGTCATGCGATGGTTTGCCAATTTTAGAATCGGCAGTGACCTCGGCAATGCATATTGCGGAAATCTTTGGTGCACCATTGCCGTTTGTGGGCTTAAAGCCTAAAGTTGAGGTCGCTCCACAACTCGGCTACTAAATCATGTTCCAAGCGTTACAGGCGAAATTACTGCCACATAAATATGCCATTAATACGGCAATGTTAGGTGATCAGCACTTATTGGCTTGGAGCAATTTAGGACTATGGCAAGCAGGCGATGATTATCGTCATGCTTGTCAGGCTTTAGCCATACATTTAGCCAACTTGATTGATTTAAATTCAAACGACATTTTGCTTGATCTTGCCTGTGGGCAGGGTGCAAGTCTACAGCTTTGGCAAAATAGCTATAAAATTCAACATATCAGTGCAGTTGAATTACAAGCCAAGCATGTGACACAACTCAAAAATCATGCGCTATTTTTAAATTCAATTCTGTGTGATTCATTTTTAAATTTAAACTCAAACAGCTTTAGCCAAAAATTTAGCGCCGTGCTGTGTATAGATGCAGCTTATCACGTCAATTTAAATTCATTTTTAAACGCAATAACTCAAGTCATGCAACCACAAGGTCGTTTGGCGTTTCATAGCTTAATGTTGAGTGAGGAATTTTTAAATTTAAAAGCCTGGCAACAGAAAAAATATGCCTATTTGTTAAAAGCGGCAGATGTGAATTTAAAAGATTTAATGACTCAAAATGAACTTCACAGCAGCATCATGCAGCATGGTTTTCAAGAGCTATTGATTCAGGATTTAAGTGAGGGCGTATTGCTAGGATTTGCAGATTATATCCAACATGCCAATTTAGACTTACAAGGCTTAGATGGGTTTAAAATTGCCATGACAGCTAAGATGTGCCGTAAATTATGGCAAGATGGTTTAGTGCGCTATGTGGCAGTGGCTGCATTTTGAGGCTTTAAAAACAACAAAGCCTCACAATAAAGCGAGGCTGAGTATAAGATGGTGCCGGCACACGGATTCGAACTGTGGACCTACTGATTACAAGTCAGTTGCTCTACCAACTGAGCTATGCCGGCATCTTGAGGTGGCATTTTACAGAAATTTACTACGTATGCAAGCCAAAAAATAACCAACTAAATCAAATCTTAAAAAAAACTCAGTTTCTGAGATAAAGAAACTGAGTTTTTTTGATTTTTTATACTTTAAAATGACTTATTGCGTAAGATTTGATCTAAATCATGTGCACATTCTTCTAAGGTGAGTGCCATATCAATTTGCATTTGTGGTTTAAGTTCATTGGCTAATTTTCTCCATTGTTCAATCAAGCGAGATGCTTTTTGGATTTTATGTTTATTAATATCTTTGGCAATGGTTGGGGCATATCCACCACGTTTGGCATTTTTTATTTGTTTTGCATAGTTTGTGCTGGTATTCATTACAGCTCCTATAACATTTGTTTTTGTATGCAGGCCTTAGCCAATTTGATTGTGGTAAAAAATTATTGCAGTGATATGAATTTATTGATTTTTAAGTATGGAAACTCGCTGTATTTTTTCTTTAATTATTATGCAGATTTTGTGCCAAGGCTTGAGTTTTGGTTTTAATCATTCTGAGCGACAGATTACGACGCAATAGGACTATTTAAAAGAATTGAGACTGTCCATAATTTACAAAACCGAGATAATTCATCACGCAATTAAATGAAGAAATTATGACAAAAGACAACGCTCAAAAAATGCAATTTGGTCACTTTCATGAGTTTCCTGTGGGTACCATTTTTAAGGGTAGAAAATTTTTAAAAAAATATGGTTTACATTTTCATATTCAAAATGGAATTAGTTACACCGTAGATGATGCAGCAGATGCGATTGTATTATCTGGTGGTTATATCGATGATGAAGATCGAGGCGATAACATTATATATACGGGTATGGGAGGACGTAGTAAAGATGGTCGTTGCCAAATCGAAGATCAAACCTTTACTAAAGGGAATCTGGCCCTCGTCCTAAATCATGAACAGAACATCCCTGTGCGTGTATTTAGTCATGTGGAGGGAACCAGCAGTAATTATGTATACCGTGGTCTTTATAAGGTCAGTCGTTATTGGTCAACTCAAGGTCAAGACAGTTTTAAGATCTGTCGATATCAATTGACTAAGATAGACGAGTTGGCTTTTGTTCATCCGCAGCATATTCAGGTAGCTGGAGATGATCTAGCCAATGGTCAGATTGTACTTCCTGCAAAAAGAAGAACAACAAGTCATTCATTTATTGTACGTGATATTAAACAAACCAGAAAGGTCAAGGATTTGTACCAGTATTCTTGTCAAATATGTGGACTTCACATTGAAAATTTTAGAGGCAAGAAACATGCAGATGGTGCGCATATCAGAGGCTTAGGGATACCACATCACGGTCCAGACACAGCCAATAACATTCTTTGTCTGTGTCCTAATCATCATAAGATGTTTGATTTTGGTTCTATTGTGGTAAGAGGTGATCTAAAAGTGATTGATCTGCTGTCTGGCAAAGAAACGGACTACTGCTTAAACATCAAAAACGAGCATCAATTAGATCGAGCACAACTTGAGTATCATTATGATTTCTTTACGGCATTGAAAAGTGATTATTTAGAGGAAATTGCATAAAACATAAAAAAATCCCCAAACCTTTTGATTTGGGGATTTTAAAATTTTGGCGGTGAGAGAGGGATTCGAACCCTCGATACGCTATAAACGTATACACACTTTCCAGGCGTGCTCCTTCAGCCACTCGGACACCTCACCATGCGCGGTGGATAATACCCAAAAAGCGCCACGCTGCCAAGCGAATAACAATTGATTTAGAGAAAAACTTAAGGGGCAGTGCTATGATTTGGAAAAATAGTCTGTAAAACGAAGACATAATATGCAAAGTACTGCAAAAAAAGCTGCGCTACCGGTCATTACCTTGGCTGCGCTTGGCGTAGTGTTTGGTGATATTGGAACCAGTCCACTGTATGCCTTAAAACAATGCTTTCAAACCGCGCATCTTGCGATTACGCAGGCCAGTGTCTTGGGGATTTTGTCGCTGATTTTTTGGTGCATGATGCTCACCATCAGCTTTAAATACATCACCATCATTATGCGGGCTGATAACAATGGTGAGGGCGGTATTATGTCCTTGTTGGCGCTTATTTTACGTGCCACAAAAATCGGTGAAAAAAAGCGTTTGTATATCATTGCTTTAGGTTTTATTGGGGCATCACTGTTTTTTGGTGATGGTATTATTACCCCTGCAATTTCGGTGCTTTCAGCCATCGAAGGCTTAAGTATTGCCACCCCCATGTTTAATGATTGGTTAGAGCCTTTAGCGATTGGTATTTTAGCCGGCTTATTTTTGGTACAGCGACATGGTACGGCTACCATGGGCAAGTTTTTTGGCCCTTTAACATTGCTGTGGTTTGGCTCCATTGGTGCGGCGGGGCTTTGGAGTATTATTCAAACACCACAAGTCTTACAGATGATCAATCCATATTGGGCGTATCATTTTGTGATGGATCAGCCTTATTTGGCTTTTTTAACCATGGGCGCGGTCATTTTAACCATGACTGGCGGTGAAGCAATTTATGCCGATATGGGGCATTTTGGTCGCTTACCAATTCGTCTGGCATGGTTTATTGTGGTGCTGCCATGTTTATTACTCAACTATGCCGGACAAGGCGCTTTATTGTTACGTGATGCTAGTGCCATTGCCAATCCATTTTATTTACTGGTGCCTGAATGGGCGTTGTATCCAATGATTGGTTTAGCCACAGCGGCTGCAGTCATTGCTTCTCAAGCGGTAATTACCGGCGTTTTCTCCATGACCAATCAGGCCATTCAACTGCGTTATTTACCACGTTTAACTGTGCATCACACATCCGATGTTGAGCAAGGGCAGATTTACTTGCCGTTTATTAATTGGGTGTTGTTTATCTCTGTAGTCATTTTAATTTTACTCTTTGAAAACAGCGCCAATTTAGCCAGTGCCTATGGTGTGGCAGTCACCATGACCATGCTATGCGGTACGATTTTAATTAGTGTATTGGCTTATAGTTATTGGAAATGGCCACTGTGGAAAGTGCTGGTTTTTGCCACGCCATTTTTGTTGCTTGATTTGATTTTTGTAGCGTCAACCTCAGTTAAAATTATCTCAGGTGGGTGGGTGCCGATTTTAATTGGGGCGGTGGCCTATACCTTGCTTGTGACATGGAAAGATGGACGCGAGATTGTACTTAAGCGCTTATCGCGTGATGCACTACCAATGTCGTTGTTTATTCAAAGTATTGGTTATAGCAATGAAACCCAATTCGTGCCGGGTACAGCAATCTTTTTAACCGGAACGCCAGACTTAGTGCCTCATGCGATGCTACATAATATTAAGCACAATAAAGTCTTGCATGAGATGAACGTGATGGTCACGGTAATTACCCGTGATATTCCTTATGTCGCGGATGATGAGCGCTTTATCAGTGAAAAGATGAATGCGCGTTTTTATCGCATGACCTTGTATTACGGTTTTAAAGATCAACCCAATATTCCAAAAGCGCTTGAGCAAGCCTTTGCCAGTACCCATTTAGATTACGATTTGATGCAAATGAGCTTCTTTATTTCACGTGATCGCCTGATTCATAGTGTGGGTGATGGCTTAGCGCCATGGCGTGAAAAACTATTTATCTCGATGCAACGCAATACCAGTCCGGTGAGCGATTTTTATAAAATCCCACCCAATCGTGTAGTGGAATTGGGCAGTCAAATTGTCATTTAAAGCCAAAATTTATGTTTAAAAAATCAGTGCTGCGGCACTGATTCTTTTTGCTGTACTTGTGGCAATGGGGTTGTTAAGCTTGCGCTCGCTGTGGTTTTTTGATGATGAATGTTGTGCCTGTGTCTGCTCGTTATAAGTACTTTTGGCTAAAAATTTTGCTCGCGATTGTAGCAATCTTAAGCTTTAGTATTGTCCTGATTGAAGAGCGAATTTGGACATGGTGGCAGCAAGACCAACAGCTTTGTGATGCTGCTGTGTATGCTAAGCAAGCCCCCATTTTTTACCAAAAAGATATAGATCTTGATAGTTATCGTGCCTGTGGCAATCAAACGATGCTGCTATATTCAGGCATTAGTAAAACTCCATTGTGGGTGGCGCAATATTTAAGTGCCAAGCCCCAAAATTCTAATTCCAAGCTCAATATTCCAAACATCGCAAATTATCACCAAGCACATCTTAAAGATCAGCACAGCACCGATTATGTTTATACAAATTTATTATTGGCTCACCCAAGTCATGACCCGTTTGCAACATGGCTGCAAGTGCCATTTCAGTCTTTAAAACAAGCCCAAAAATGGCAGCAAATTGATCAAAGCTTAGTGGGTTTAAGTCGCTATTATCACCAAGATATTTACGTGGTTACAGGCACTGATTACAGCACCATGCCTATAGACAAAACACCTGAAAATGTATGGTTGCCACATGGCGTTTATAAAGCGGTATATATACCAGAAACTGGCGTGATGGGTGCATATTATCTAGATCATCAAAAGGCTGACCCTCAGATTGAACAGATGAGTATTTGTGCTTTAGAACAAAAACTCAGCATGCAATTATTTCCACAATTAAGCGCTGAAAAAAAGCGTGATGTGTATCAACTCCCGATGCAAGCTGATCTAGATTTTGACTGGCAATATGCCTATTGG
>NZ_CANQLZ010000058.1 GCF_947624825.1 uncultured Acinetobacter sp. | reverse complement strand
ACAACCGCATACGAAAAAGGCCCAACAGGATGTTGGGCCTTTTTTTATCTAGGGAATCGTATGCCAAAGCTTGAGTGGAGACGCTTGGCGATTAGGATCGCTCTCAAATCCAGCTATTAGGTCGCTTAACGGTGAACCACTTTCCCAAAAAATGCTATACAGCATAATCAGTTGCTGTGCATACTCCAGGTCTTTTTCATCTTCATATTGAATGAATAAAGAGATCTTCTTTTTATTACGTTCAAATAAAAAAACAAAAACCGTTTTTTCATTCTGATCATGTCCTAAGAATTTATCTCTTTTCATTTACTTACCCTTTTTATCAATGTGCCTATATTACTCAAAATACAAAATTAAAGGGTTAAATTGAATGAAGTTAGAACCCTGGCCCATCATAATCCCGATCCACTTGGCGCTTTCGTTCTCTTATCTTGTCTTCACTAAAGTCTCGAGCGTTTCTAATGCGTTGACTAATTGCTGCATAAGTTTCTGCTGTTGCTGTTGAGTCGCTTGGACTTCTTGAAGTAGCACTGTAGGTTGCTCTAGTAATTCGCTCACTTTCTGTTCTGCGTCCTTGGCACTCTCGAGACCATTCATTATATTGCTTCGGAACTTTCCATTGATAAACGTAACCACTTCCTGAGCTTCGCTCTTCAACTGATTGATGTGCTGTTGGGTGGTTTCTACGAGCAAGCTCTTGTTCTGTTCGAATTGCTTCTCTAAGTCTATTAACTTGTTGTTCACGAGCTCTTGTTGCTTCAAGGAGCTGTTGGCTAGTTTGATGAAGTCGTTGATACACTCGTCCAATTTTTGAGTCTGTGCCAAGCGCTCGGATCTCATTAACTGCACTTCGTATGCCATGGCTTTGACTTGATGATTGAACTGATCTTTGTAAGCTTCCATCATCTTTTGGAATTGTGCTTCTTGCTCTGTCTTTAACTGTTGGAGCAGATTCTTGTCTTCTAATAAAGCGTTGAGTGTATCCATCAATTAAATTTTCCAAAGTAGCGTAATGAAGATCAGGAACAATGCTCCGCCCCCTATCATCATGCTGTAGGTCAAGTAGTTTTCGTTTTGTTGATTCCACGCTTTGGCTTCGTTCGTCTTGTCGTGAATATCTGCTAGGAACTCGTTGTTGTGCTTGGTAAAGGTCATCAGACTCTTGAGCTGCTGATCCTGTGTGTTGAGACGCTCCTCGAATGCTTGGATCTGCTGCTTCAGCTGTTTGTTCTCTTCCTGAATGAGTTCGCTGCGCTGATTGATCAGCGTGATATGCTCGGCCGTCTGTCGATACAAGCTCGCCAAGCGCTCTTGTGTTTCGATCATTTGCTCGCTCAGGCTGTTCGCATCCTGCTTCCATTCGCTGCCCATGTCCTCGAACTGGCGTCGATAGTGTGCTGATGTCTCGGTCATAGTACGCAGTGTTTTGTTCAATTCGTCTATGCCGACTTGCGCTAAGGCGTTCTCTAAGTTCTGCAAGATTGGTGTCAAAGAAGCGTTCAACTTGTCTTGCGCCTCGGTGAAGTTGTCCTGTTGCAGTTTCTTGCTCTGCTCGAGCTGTTGCAATAATTTGAGCTTTAAGTGTTCGGCTTCGTTGTTCATCAAATTCTTCTTCAAAAATCTGCCCACGCAAGCGTAGGGCTTTGTCAAATGCAGGAGAGGTAAAGGAGATATAACTTGGTCGGTCGCCATGTGCTTTAACGCTACGTACACCACCAAATTGGCTTAAGAATTTTTTAACGTCATCATGCTTTTGAATCGCCCCACGAGCAAATTCAGCGTTCACAGATTCAATCAGCAATGACTTCAGTTCAAGCTGCTCTTTTTGAGTATTCTTAATGGGTTTGGCTTCGGTCAAAGTGGCAATACGTTGTTGACGTTCAACACGGCTAATTTTATAGATCTGTTTACGCAGTGGATCTTGGGGATCACTCCAATTGTATTTGTAGTTCAGATAATCTCGAACACAGTTAAAATCATATTCGTGTCCAGGTGGGGCAGGGTTGTAAGCAAGACCGGTCTTAAGATCTGTTCGAAGCATCAAGACATGCACATGTTTGCTGCCGTCTTGTTCTTCATGCAATACCGCCAAAGCACTTCTACGTTGTTCATCTAAACCTGCAAAAGCAGTCGCATAGAACTCGTCTAAAGTCTCACGGATCTGTTCTGCTGAGGGTTGATCTTGGACTGTCCAAGAGAGTACCGCAGAGGTGTATTTGTGCTTAGTTTCAAGATTGTCTCCAACGATACGCACCCATGCACTATCCCCATCGAGAATTTTAACCCCATGCCGTAATTCGTCTTTGCTATCACGATCAGCAATCAAATAATCAATCGCTTTGCTGACCTTGCCTGTGCCCCGACTAAGGAATTTGATCAGCATTTTTAACCCCTTTACCCACTCACTAAATCTTTCAGATGGTTGTCCATTTGTTTTAACACTTGAATCAGTTCAAGCAACTCGAGTGTTTGACCATTGAGATTGGCTGTATTCAGTGCTTTGGCGATCTGATTTAAGTTATTCCCCATCTGAGCAACATGCCTTAAGAGGATTGGATCAACGTAGCTTGGTTTTTTAAAGGTACGTTCGCTTCGTTTAAAGAGGTGGGTGTCCTCTGTTTTTTGGATAGGTTGATCTAAATGCAAACTTTGTGAAACCAAGTAACGGATATAGTTCGACTTGTTCAGTTTTTTCTTCTCGGCCTCAACTTCAATACGTTCTAATTCTTCACTGTTAAAACGTACAGTGATGCTCTTGCTCCGATTACTGAGTGCTTTTTTCCTCTTAGCTTCTTGAATCTCAAGCTGTTTTTCAGAAGTTAGATCATTCGATTCTATTGGCATAGGCATCACATGTTGAGTCGTGGTGGGGGTTCCAAGGGGTGAAACCCTTTGGCAAGGTCTGAGGATTAGAAAAGGGTATCCAGTAGGATAACATTTTGTAAGACATCAGTAACCTTGCTTTAATTTTTACTGTTTTCACTTAAATATAGCTTAAATCTAATTTCATGTCCTTAATTTGATACGTGGAAATCTAAAATTTCATTCAATTAAAAAAAAGAAAAAATGCTTTTAATTAATTTTAAATGCTTTTAATGCTTTTAGACAGCCTGAAAGCATTTAATAGCAAGGGTTTCAGGCTTTATTATCCTAGGTTTACCTTGCAATACTCCTAGGTTTACCTTGCAATATTCCTAGGTTTACCTTGCAATATTCCTAGGTTTACCTTGCATAGTCCTAGTGAATATTTTATAAAGGAATAACTAGGGGGGGAAATAACTAGGAATATCCATAATGAAGGCGCTTATAGTCAAAGATAATGCTCTAATTAATGCTAGCTATAATTTAGATCTGGTAGAGCAACGATTAATTCTTTTAGCCATAATTGAGGCAAGAGAAAGTGGTAAAGGGATAAATGCTAATGATCCTCTAACTGTTCATGCAGAAAGTTATGTCAGCCAATTTGGTGTTCATCGTAATACTGCTTATCAAGCTTTGAAAGATGCGTGTAATAGCCTCTTTGCTCGTCAGTTCAGTTATCAAGAATTATCTGAAAAAGGGAACATCATCAATAAGAAGAGTCGTTGGGTAAGTGAAATCGGTTATATAGATAATGAAGCCGTTGTACAGCTAATATTCGCACCAGCAATTGTGCCTTTTATAACTAGATTAGAAAAAAATTTTACACAATATGAGATGGAACAAATTAGTAACTTAAGCAGTGCTTATGCTATTCGTTTGTACGAACTCTTAATTTCATGGCGTAGCACAGGAAAAACACCAGTGATTGAACTTGCTGAATTTAGAGCTAAGCTTGGTGTATTAGAGGATGAGTACCTCCGTTCAGATAATTTAAAAAAGTGGGTGATAGAAAATCCTATACAATTAATTAATCAACATACTGATATTACTGTGAAATATTTACAGCATAAAAAAGGGCGTTCTATTACTGGATTTTCATTTACTTTTAAACAAAAAGAAAAATCTATTAACAACTCTTCTGATCAAAATATATCAAGTGTGTTTTACAAACTTACAGAAAAGCAGTTAGACATGTTTAGCAGTAAATTAGCTGACTTACCTGCTGTACAGGCTATGGCGTACGTAGGAGAGGATATGAAGCCATTTGTGGCACGTTTACGTACAATGCTAATGGATGCAGAGCAACAAAAAGTATTGCTGCCATACCTCAAAGAAGTGGGTTATACAACTCCTTAAGTATGAGGGATTGACTACTCAGACATAGGCTAGTCGACAAACGAAAGAGTAAGTTCATTAAAAGCTGTGAAAAGGAGATTTTTTAATCGTTTTTTGACGAGTATATTCGACCAAGATTATTTAATTTTTATGAACAAAAACATGGAACATTGATTATTAAATAATCGTGGAACGGTCTCATTCACGTAAAAAGCCCAACTGCTTAGAATTGGGCTTTTTAAAAATTCTTAAGTTGTTGAATTTTATCAACTAATAAAACCGATTTCGTATAAGCGGTATTATGTTAATTTTAGAAGAATTTAAAAATGATGAAATTAGAAATCATCTTTCTCGTAGTTTTAATTCTAGCTATTTTATGTGGCATACAATGGATGTTTCATGGCTTTCCAACAGGAAGCTGAATGATGAATTTTATAGCATTTAAACCCTAATAAAACTGCTATCAAAAATAAGCGTCCTTTTACGTTTATACTTGCGATAATTTTGTTTCACTAGGTCAGCAATACGAATCATGAATCTTATGACGATCGAGCACATAAGAAAGACTACGAATGCTAAGCTAAATCCCAAGAAAAAATCTGAACTTGGGCAATTCATGACGCCTAGTGTTATTGCTGAATATATGGCAAGCCTTTTCGACGATCATAAAAAAGAAATAAAACTTCTAGACTGTGGAGCAGGTATAGGTTCATTAACTATTTCCGCTGCAAAAAAGCTTAAGAATATTAATCTAGTGGATCTATGGGAAATTGATCCCATCATGCAAGAACAATTAGAAATTAACATGCATGCTATGAATCTTAATTTTTCTATTTATGCTCAAGACTTCATTTTAGGAGCTGTTGAGAATATCTCTTCGGATAAGGGAGAGCGATACACTCATGCCATTATTAATCCTCCATATAAAAAAATTAATAGCAATTCAGAGCATCGGAGAGAGTTGAGAAAAGTTGGAATTGAAACCGTTAATCTTTATTCAGCATTTGTTGCACTAACAATTCAACTCATGGAACAAGATGGGCAAATTGTAGCGATTATTCCAAGATCATTTTGTAATGGTCCTTATTACAAGCCATTCAGAGAATTGGTTTTGAAGGAGTGTGCTATAGAGCATATTCATATCTTTGAAAGTAGAGACATGGCTTTTAAAGATGATGATGTCTTACAAGAAAATATCATCATTAAACTGACTAAGGGTAAACAGCAGTCAGACGTTCAGATTTCTCAATCTAATGACCAGACCTTCCGTGACTACCAAAGCAAAATAGTTCCTTTTGTTGAGGTCATTAAACCTAATGATCCAGAACTATTTATCCGCATTGCTACGAACGGGCAACCTCAAGATGAAAATAATACGTTTTTTGCCGTTTCATTAAATGAATTGGGAATCTCTGTAAGCACAGGACCAATTGTGTCTCACAGAATGAAAGAGTTCTTGGAGCAATCTCCTCAAGATGGAGCTGTTCCATTATTTTACCCACATCATTTCGTAGATAGGCAGCTTCAATATCCGAAAGAGCATAAGAAACCAAATGCTATTAGGGTTACACCAGATTCACAGAAATGGCTGCTACCGAATAATGGCTTTTACGTGATTGTCAGACGATTCAGCTCTAAAGAAGAAAAACGACGGATTGTCGCTAATGTCATAGATCCTAATCTAATTGATAAAAAATGGATCGGCTTTGATAACTGCTGGAATGTATTCCATGTAAAAAAACAGGGCTTTGACTATGAAACAGCAATGGGATTGGCTTGTTTTCTGAATAGTAGCTTATTAGACAGCTATTTCCGTATTTTCTCAGGTCATACCCAAGTAAATGCAACGGATCTCAGAAACATGAAATATCCGGCCCTTCAGAATTTGCAGCTTTTAGGCAAAAAATACGACATAAAAATGAATCAAAAACAGATTGATAACCTTCTAGGGGAGATTAAGTGAATAATCAAGATACAAAGCTGCAGCAAGCATACGATATCCTTGTCCAATTAGGCATGCCGCGCCAACAACTTAATGAACGTACTGCTCTCTGTCTACTCTGTTTACTTGATATGACACCTGAAAAATCATGGAATCAGGCAAGTAACCCATTAGTAGGTATTACGCCTATCATGAATTGGTCACGCGAGCACTATCAAAGAGAATACGCTCCAAATACACGAGAGACATTCCGTCGACAATCGATGCACCAGTTTATAGAAGCAGGAATTTGTCTTTATAACCCTGATAAGCCTGACAGGCCCGTTAATAGCCCCAAAGCTGTATACCAAATTGAATCTAATTTGCTTCAAGTTCTTCGAACTTATGGAACAGAGCAATATGCAATCATGCTACAAAATTACCTGCAGCAAAGACAAACTCTTACTCAAATGTATGCACGAGAGCGTGACATGCATATGATTCCATTAGAATTAACAGATGGCCAGACTATTGTACTTTCAGCAGGTGACCATTCTCAGCTCATCAAGGATATTGTCACCGATTTTGGTGCTCGATATGTTCCTGGAGGAACATTAGTTTATGCAGGTGATACAGGTAATAAACATGGATTCTTTGATGTTGATCTACTAGCATCTTTAGGTGTGCAACTAGACAACCACGGGAAATTACCAGATGTTGTTATCTACAATTCTGAGAAAAATTGGCTATTTTTAATTGAAGCTGTCACCAGTCATGGACCCGTAGACCATAAAAGATATGGGGAATTAAATATATTATTCCAAAATTGTACAGCAGGATTGGTTTTTGTTTCAGCCTTTCCTGATACAAAAACGTATGTGAAATATAGTGGTGTCATCGCATGGGAAACAGAAGTTTGGATGGCTGATAATCCATCTCACATGATCCACTTCAACGGCTCAAGATTTATGGGACCTTATTAAAAAATGGGAGCCTATTGCTCCCATTTTTTAATAATGGTCTGTTATATTAATTTTTAAAAATATAAAAGATGCATAGAGTTTTATATATCATCTATTAAGCCATTAATTTTTAATAAACCACTTTTCAAGATGGTTTCAGCACATTGCATACAATAATGGCTTTCACTACGACCTTCTTTAATCTTAAGACGTCTATCACCTTTTGCGATAATATGCTTTACATTTCTTTTGCACTTATGAGATTGAAGGGCGATATCCCAAGTAATATTTTTTACAATACTTTTCATATCATCATTTTTTCTCTTCTAAAATAATATGTTCTGCAATCTGCTCAATTGAACTTATAGCTAATTCTATCTGCTCAATAGTCATTTCATTTCTCATATTTTTTTCAATACCAATTAGCGCATTAATTTTTTGATCTAATTTTGACTTTAAGAAAACAAAATTACTTACTAGATAGCTTTTATCTAAGTTTTTTGCTTCAGCATTCAAACCTAAAGTAAACAATATGTATCCTACTTTATTTTTGATCAGAGCATCTAATAGCGTTCTTTTTGCTTGTCTTTGTTGAACTTTAGTAGGCTTAATATTTTGAAGAATTTCCTCATCGGGATTATAACTCTCGGGAATTACCCCTTTAGCTTTCAAAAGCTCTAATGCTTTAATTGATTCATCATCTAAAAGATATGATGTTTTAATCTTCACATTCGTTTGAGCAATAACATTTATTTCTTCTTTTTCAATGTTGATATATGAACCATCATTATTACCCTCACCATTTGTGACTGGAATATATTCTGTAGGTAAAAGTGATTCAAAATACTGCTGATCTGCTGCACTAAATTCCTTGAAATCATTCCATCTTGGGATGATATTCCCACCCGCATGATAAACAATAACACCATGATTTAAAATGCTATTTGGATTATTCTGTTCAATAACTCGCATCACTCGTCCAATAAACTGAACAAATGGAGATAAGTTCCCAAATATACTAAAGACTGCTGCAACAGAGAGATAGGGATGGTCAAATCCTTCACCTAATTTTCTAACTTGAACAATTACATCAAGTTCATGACTCTCAAGTTTTTTATAAACTTTTGCATTATGTTTAGTGTCTTCTAGGGAATGAACAAAATCTGCCTTCAATCCCTTTGCTTTATAAGCTGCAACTATTTGCTTGCAATGAGTATAGTTAAGAGCTGATGCAATAATTTTTAATTTATTACAGTCTGTTTCTTTCCTCATTTTATAAAGCTGATAGATTGATGCATCTACAATCGTATTTAAAGTTTCTGTTGAGGTAATAATTGATTTTCTAAATTTCGAATCTTCTTCACCCAGTTTAATAACTTCTTCTAGAGAAACTTCCTGTTCTTTTCCATCATCTCTAACAAATTTTAGATTTTCGGGATTTAGCTGAACAGCCTTCAATGACTTTACGTAACCTGCTTTTATAGCTTCTTGAACAGAATATGAATAAATTATATCTCCTGCCATTTTACGCCCATCTGCACGTAAAGGTGTGGCACTAAAATTTACAATATTTGCTTGAGGAAAGTGATCTTTCAAATTCTGCCATGTTTCCGCAACATTATGATGTGCTTCATCAAATATGATCAAATCAAAGAAATCAGACTCTAAATTGTTAAGCCATCTATTATCATCACCTTGAAGTTGCTGAATATTAGTTACAACCACATCTGCTTCAATTAGATCTGCTTTGTTAACAGTTTTCCCTCTAATTTCAGCAGGTTCAGGAAAGTCATCAATTAACACTTCACATTTTTTATAAAATGTATCTGGTCTAGAATACGTAAAATCTTTATAGAGCTGCTCTGCAATAGCTAAATTCGGGGCTATAACCAAAGCCCTTTTTGCCTTTAACGCAAATGGAGTTAGACCAATGGCTCCTGATTTACCGCATCCAACAGGAAGTACAATACCAACTTCTCTTTCAAATGAAGGTTTGCTGAAATGCGATAAAATATTTTTATAAGATTCTATTTGCGGTTCTCTGATTTTACTATTTTGTAAAATATTAGGTGTTAATAATGAAAATTGATTAGCCATGCTTCCCTCTACTAAATTTTTTATCTGAATTAAGTGAGGGTTTTTCTATAAATTTAAAGTAAATTACTAAAAAAACAATATTTTTTCTAAATTTATATTTTTTATTTAACATAAAATCTCATATACGAAATTGGCTCTGTAAGCTTGAGCGTACACGTATTGGAGTAGATCGCCCCTATCTTAGAGCTAAGGACTCAACTATTCTGAGTACATCAGGAACAGGAAGTTCCAGAACAAAAAACAATAATGATAAGTTCTAAAACACGGAAGATAGGTACGACAGGAGTTATACCTCACACAACCGCATACGAAAAAGGCCCAACAGGATGTTGGGCCTTTTTTTATCTAGGGAATCGTATGCCAAAGCTTGAGTGGAGACGCTTGGCGATTAGGATCGCTCTCAAATCCAGCTATTAGGTCGCTTAACGGTGAACCACTTTCCCAAAAAATGCTATACAGCATAATCAGTTGCTGTGCATACTCCAGGTCTTTTTCATCTTCATATTGAATGAATAAAGAGATCTTCTTTTTATTACGTTCAAATAAAAAAACAAAAACCGTTTTTTCATTCTGATCATGTCCTAAGAATTTATCTCTTTTCATTTACTTACCCTTTTTATCAATGTGCCTATATTACTCAAAATACAAAATTAAAGGGTTAAATTGAATGAAGTTAGAACCCTGGCCCATCATAATCCCGATCCACTTGGCGCTTTCGTTCTCTTATCTTGTCTTCACTAAAGTCTCGAGCGTTTCTAATGCGTTGACTAATTGCTGCATAAGTTTCTGCTGTTGCTGTTGAGTCGCTTGGACTTCTTGAAGTAGCACTGTAGGTTGCTCTAGTAATTCGCTCACTTTCTGTTCTGCGTCCTTGGCACTCTCGAGACCATTCATTATATTGCTTCGGAACTTTCCATTGATAAACGTAACCACTTCCTGAGCTTCGCTCTTCAACTGATTGATGTGCTGTTGGGTGGTTTCTACGAGCAAGCTCTTGTTCTGTTCGAATTGCTTCTCTAAGTCTATTAACTTGTTGTTCACGAGCTCTTGTTGCTTCAAGGAGCTGTTGGCTAGTTTGATGAAGTCGTTGATACACTCGTCCAATTTTTGAGTCTGTGCCAAGCGCTCGGATCTCATTAACTGCACTTCGTATGCCATGGCTTTGACTTGATGATTGAACTGATCTTTGTAAGCTTCCATCATCTTTTGGAATTGTGCTTCTTGCTCTGTCTTTAACTGTTGGAGCAGATTCTTGTCTTCTAATAAAGCGTTGAGTGTATCCATCAATTAAATTTTCCAAAGTAGCGTAATGAAGATCAGGAACAATGCTCCGCCCCCTATCATCATGCTGTAGGTCAAGTAGTTTTCGTTTTGTTGATTCCACGCTTTGGCTTCGTTCGTCTTGTCGTGAATATCTGCTAGGAACTCGTTGTTGTGCTTGGTAAAGGTCATCAGACTCTTGAGCTGCTGATCCTGTGTGTTGAGACGCTCCTCGAATGCTTGGATCTGCTGCTTCAGCTGTTTGTTCTCTTCCTGAATGAGTTCGCTGCGCTGATTGATCAGCGTGATATGCTCGGCCGTCTGTCGATACAAGCTCGCCAAGCGCTCTTGTGTTTCGATCATTTGCTCGCTCAGGCTGTTCGCATCCTGCTTCCATTCGCTGCCCATGTCCTCGAACTGGCGTCGATAGTGTGCTGATGTCTCGGTCATAGTACGCAGTGTTTTGTTCAATTCGTCTATGCCGACTTGCGCTAAGGCGTTCTCTAAGTTCTGCAAGATTGGTGTCAAAGAAGCGTTCAACTTGTCTTGCGCCTCGGTGAAGTTGTCCTGTTGCAGTTTCTTGCTCTGCTCGAGCTGTTGCAATAATTTGAGCTTTAAGTGTTCGGCTTCGTTGTTCATCAAATTCTTCTTCAAAAATCTGCCCACGCAAGCGTAGGGCTTTGTCAAATGCAGGAGAGGTAAAGGAGATATAACTTGGTCGGTCGCCATGTGCTTTAACGCTACGTACACCACCAAATTGGCTTAAGAATTTTTTAACGTCATCATGCTTTTGAATCGCCCCACGAGCAAATTCAGCGTTCACAGATTCAATCAGCAATGACTTCAGTTCAAGCTGCTCTTTTTGAGTATTCTTAATGGGTTTGGCTTCGGTCAAAGTGGCAATACGTTGTTGACGTTCAACACGGCTAATTTTATAGATCTGTTTACGCAGTGGATCTTGGGGATCACTCCAATTGTATTTGTAGTTCAGATAATCTCGAACACAGTTAAAATCATATTCGTGTCCAGGTGGGGCAGGGTTGTAAGCAAGACCGGTCTTAAGATCTGTTCGAAGCATCAAGACATGCACATGTTTGCTGCCGTCTTGTTCTTCATGCAATACCGCCAAAGCACTTCTACGTTGTTCATCTAAACCTGCAAAAGCAGTCGCATAGAACTCGTCTAAAGTCTCACGGATCTGTTCTGCTGAGGGTTGATCTTGGACTGTCCAAGAGAGTACCGCAGAGGTGTATTTGTGCTTAGTTTCAAGATTGTCTCCAACGATACGCACCCATGCACTATCCCCATCGAGAATTTTAACCCCATGCCGTAATTCGTCTTTGCTATCACGATCAGCAATCAAATAATCAATCGCTTTGCTGACCTTGCCTGTGCCCCGACTAAGGAATTTGATCAGCATTTTTAACCCCTTTACCCACTCACTAAATCTTTCAGATGGTTGTCCATTTGTTTTAACACTTGAATCAGTTCAAGCAACTCGAGTGTTTGACCATTGAGATTGGCTGTATTCAGTGCTTTGGCGATCTGATTTAAGTTATTCCCCATCTGAGCAACATGCCTTAAGAGGATTGGATCAACGTAGCTTGGTTTTTTAAAGGTACGTTCGCTTCGTTTAAAGAGGTGGGTGTCCTCTGTTTTTTGGATAGGTTGATCTAAATGCAAACTTTGTGAAACCAAGTAACGGATATAGTTCGACTTGTTCAGTTTTTTCTTCTCGGCCTCAACTTCAATACGTTCTAATTCTTCACTGTTAAAACGTACAGTGATGCTCTTGCTCCGATTACTGAGTGCTTTTTTCCTCTTAGCTTCTTGAATCTCAAGCTGTTTTTCAGAAGTTAGATCATTCGATTCTATTGGCATAGGCATCACATGTTGAGTCGTGGTGGGGGTTCCAAGGGGTGAAACCCTTTGGCAAGGTCTGAGGATTAGAAAAGGGTATCCAGTAGGATAACATTTTGTAAGACATCAGTAACCTTGCTTTAATTTTTACTGTTTTCACTTAAATATAGCTTAAATCTAATTTCATGTCCTTAATTTGATACGTGGAAATCTAAAATTTCATTCAATTAAAAAAAAGAAAAAATGCTTTTAATTAATTTTAAATGCTTTTAATGCTTTTAGACAGCCTGAAAGCATTTAATAGCAAGGGTTTCAGGCTTTATTATCCTAGGTTTACCTTGCAATACTCCTAGGTTTACCTTGCAATATTCCTAGGTTTACCTTGCAATATTCCTAGGTTTACCTTGCATAGTCCTAGTGAATATTTTATAAAGGAATAACTAGGGGGGGAAATAACTAGGAATATCCATAATGAAGGCGCTTATAGTCAAAGATAATGCTCTAATTAATGCTAGCTATAATTTAGATCTGGTAGAGCAACGATTAATTCTTTTAGCCATAATTGAGGCAAGAGAAAGTGGTAAAGGGATAAATGCTAATGATCCTCTAACTGTTCATGCAGAAAGTTATGTCAGCCAATTTGGTGTTCATCGTAATACTGCTTATCAAGCTTTGAAAGATGCGTGTAATAGCCTCTTTGCTCGTCAGTTCAGTTATCAAGAATTATCTGAAAAAGGGAACATCATCAATAAGAAGAGTCGTTGGGTAAGTGAAATCGGTTATATAGATAATGAAGCCGTTGTACAGCTAATATTCGCACCAGCAATTGTGCCTTTTATAACTAGATTAGAAAAAAATTTTACACAATATGAGATGGAACAAATTAGTAACTTAAGCAGTGCTTATGCTATTCGTTTGTACGAACTCTTAATTTCATGGCGTAGCACAGGAAAAACACCAGTGATTGAACTTGCTGAATTTAGAGCTAAGCTTGGTGTATTAGAGGATGAGTACCTCCGTTCAGATAATTTAAAAAAGTGGGTGATAGAAAATCCTATACAATTAATTAATCAACATACTGATATTACTGTGAAATATTTACAGCATAAAAAAGGGCGTTCTATTACTGGATTTTCATTTACTTTTAAACAAAAAGAAAAATCTATTAACAACTCTTCTGATCAAAATATATCAAGTGTGTTTTACAAACTTACAGAAAAGCAGTTAGACATGTTTAGCAGTAAATTAGCTGACTTACCTGCTGTACAGGCTATGGCGTACGTAGGAGAGGATATGAAGCCATTTGTGGCACGTTTACGTTCGATGCTGATGGACGCAGAGCAACAGAAAGTATTGCTGCCATACCTCAAAGAAGTGGGTTATACAGCTGCCTAAGTATGAGGGATTGACTACTCAGACATAGGCTACT
>NZ_CANQLZ010000057.1 GCF_947624825.1 uncultured Acinetobacter sp. | reverse complement strand
ACTGAAAACTGAAAACTGAAAACTGAAAACTGAAAACTGAAAACTGAAAACTGAAAACTGAAAACTGAAAACTGAAAGAGATAAAAAATTTAAATAATCTTCTAATCTTCTACTAAAGCTCGAAGTAAAAATTTTACCTCTGTATTTACTAGGATATTTTTCAAGTTTCGCTGCGAAATAAGATTTAAAAAGTAATCAACTAAGTATTTATTTTTTTAAACACATTGCTTTTTTTACAAAAAATACTTAGATTCATAGCAGTACAAAAATACATTGCTAGGTATCTATATGAATGGAAATAAAGCGTTGAAAACTGCAGTCGCTCAAAATAAAGGTGGTGTGGGTAAAACAACAATCACTGTGAATGTTGCAGTCGCTTTAGCCAATCGAGGTTATCAAGTCCTTATTGTTGACTTAGACGCACAATGTAATGCGACAAATCATATTAGTGTGACACCTGCAGTAGAATTGGCTTACTCTGTGGCTGATTTTTTTGATGACTATAAGCGCTTTGAGCCAAATCTTGCCCTATTAAAAGATCAACAAACGCGTTTTAATAATGTCAGTTTATTGCCAAGTTCAAAACGCATTGGCGATGCTGCACGTAACTTACAAAGAAATAGTCCAATTCCAAATGAAATCTTATCGCGTATTTTATCGCGTATAGAAGGTGACTACGATTTTATTTTGGTTGACTGTCCACCTGAAATTGAAACACTCACCTTTAATGCCTTAGTGGCTGTAAATAACTTCATCCTGCCTGCTCAAGGACAATATTCAATTGAGGGTTTTGAAAAGATTCTAGATGCAATGGACAGCCTAGATCGAATTAACCCTGAATTGAAAATTTTATGTCCTGTTTTAAATTTCTTCAAAAAAAACCAACTTGCTGATAAGAATATGAAGGAACAGCTAGAAGATGAATTTTCTACTGTGGTCCTAGAGGATCGGGTCATTCATCCTGAAATTGTGTTGATTCCACAGTCGGCTGTATTTGAGCAAGCTGCAATTACTAAAATGTCAATTTATGATTTAGCAGCAAGCAAATCTCCTGCAGTTGCCGCAATTAATTGTATTGTAGATTTGCTTGAACGACAGTATCAGCAACAAAAAGCAGCTTAAGGGAAAAGCTTTATGTCAAAGTTTAATCAGTTGCTTCATAAACAAAAGCAAGAAAAAAAAGTCACTTCAGTTCAAACTGAAAACCAGCAAACACAAGAGGAAAATTTGTCTCCGGTACAACGTCGTGCGCAAACTGGTAACCAGTATGGTAGTGCTTTAAAACGTTTAAGCGTAGATTTAATTGATCCGTCGCCGTATCAGCCACGTCTCGTTGCAGCTTTAGATAGTCAAGATCTACAAGATCTGGCCGACAATATTCGTCAACATGGACAGATCAATCCAATTGTTGTGCGTCCTAAAAATGGTCGTTATGAACTAATTGGTGGGGAACGTCGTTTACATGCTATTCGAGATATATTAAAGCTCAAAGACATTGATTGTTTGATCAAAGATGTTAGTGATGAAAAAGCTGCTTTAACTGCATTGGTTGATAATATTAACCGTGCAGACTTATCTGACTACGAAATTGCGCATGCATTATTAAATAACTGTGAACGTTTTGGTTATCCCATCGACAATGTTGAGTTTATAACAGAGAAATTTAATATTTCTCGTAATAAATATTATCGTTTGATCAGTCTGTTTGATTTGCCTGAATGTATTCGCGATGATTTAAAGGTCATGCCTGATGCTTTAAGTGGTTCAGGAGCCAGTCTTTTAAAAACAGCTTTTAATAAGGTCAAAGAACAACTTGGTCCACAACAGGCAAATGAACTTTTATATCAAGCTTGGAAAGATTATTTGACTTTAGATTTTGCGCATCATAGAAAACGCAATACACAGTTTATTAAAAGTTTTGAACAACAGGCGCAAACTTTGTATGAGGATGCTCAGCCTGTAACAAAAGATATGCACAGACCAGCTCCAGAGTTGGTACAGACGCCTACACCTAGTAAAGTTAAACCTCAACAAGAAAGTTTACTTAATGCGGCAGGCAAAAAGTTTGGCTCCTTAAAATGTTCTGAAAGCTTAAAAGGAAAAACAGTAGTGTCTATCCGTATGAGTGTAGAGGATTTGGATGAAACTAAACTTGATAAAATTAAAGCCTTTTTAAAAGAACTGGCTTAATTTTTTAATTTTCGTTGCGAAACATCAAAAAAGCACCGACTCGGTGCTTTTTCTACATCATGTATTTACACAAGCGAATCCAATAAAAATATATGCATCTTTAGCTATCATTTTAAAGTCAGGTTATGATGACAGTGTTTACAATTGCTATGGCACATGTTCAGGTGCAGTCAGGAGTATTATGCCACCCAAAAGTACAGGTAAATCTTCTAAAGATCATCTACCGAATCAGATGGTTATATCGATAGTTGCTGCGGTAGCAATCGCACATTTGTTAAATGACTTGATTCAAGCTGTTTTACCTGCAATTTATCCAATGCTTAAAATCGAATTTAATTTAAGCTTTTCACAAATCGGTTTAATCGCGCTTATTTATCAAATTACCGCTTCATTATTGCAGCCTTTTGTTGGGTTATATACTGACCGACATCCATTACCGTATTTGCTACCTGTTGGTATGAGCATCACGTTGATTGGCATTGCAGTAATGGCGTTTGCTACACATTTTTATATCTTGTTATTAGCAGCTGTATTGGTTGGGATTGGCTCTTCAACGTTTCATCCAGAAGCATCCCGTGTGGCACGTATGGCCTCTGGTGGGCGTTTTGGTACAGCGCAATCTGCTTTTCAAGTGGGTGGCAATAGTGGCTCTGCAATAGGCCCTTTGCTGGCTGCGTTAATTATTGTACCCAATGGTAAAAGTGCTGTGGCTTGGTTTATAGGTTTTGCACTTCTAGCCATTTTCATACTTTTTCGAGTGAGTCGTTGGTTGATTCAGCAAGCTCAGCTACCTAAAAAACAAAGTGCTGTTCAGCATACTGGCTTAAAGGGAATTTTACTGTATCGTGCACTTGGAGTGATTGGTGTATTAATGTTGGTCAAATTTACCTACATTGCAAGTATTAGCAACTATTACACCTTCTATCTCATGGAACGTTTTAGCTTAAGCCTTGTAGATTCGCAAGTTTACCTATTTGCCTTCTTAGCAGCAGTGGCTTTAGGTACGTTTGCAGGTGGACCCATTGGCGATAAAATTGGACGTAGTGCAGTCATTTGGGTGTCATTTTTAGGCATTATTCCCTTCGCTTTAGTTTTACCTTATGTGAATTTAATGTGGACAGTCATCTTGTCGATTATAATTGGTTTAGTCATCTCTTCGGCATTTTCAGCTATGGTCGTGTATGCACAAGAAGCTATGCCTGGGCGTGTAGGCTTGGTGTCCGGTTTAATGTTTGGTGTAATGTTTGGCATTGGTGGTATTGCAGCAGCAGGTTTAGGGGTATTGGCTGATCATTCAAGTATTATTTTTGTTTACCAACTATGTGCTTTTTTACCATTATTGGGTTTATTGACAATTTTCTTGCCTAAAACTCAACATTGAGTGTTAAAAAAGACCTACTCAGGTAGGTCAATATTTAGCTGCATTTAATGTCGAAGCGTTGCTGATAATAATTTAAAGTAAATTGCATCTGTTGGATAAGCTTTTCTTGACTGGTATCTGCCGGCTGAAGTGCTAAAAATGCCGGCATATACTGTTCTTGGTAAGTTTTAGGGTATTCAATACAAAGTAGCTTTTGACGCTGTAGTTTACTGAGTGTTGTATTTTCAATTTGATCGGTTAATAGGGTGATGTTATTGTCAGCTTGTTCAAAGGAACTTAAAGATTGAGTTTGAGGCTCAGAAGAGGATGTACTTTGTACTATTACATCATTTTTTTCACATCCCGCTGCGAAACTTATAAAAATTGCGCTAGCAAGGCAAAGAGTTCTTTTCATAAAATAAAGGTGAGGTTGGAATAAGCCTACATCATAGCGCAACGCACTATAGTTTGTAGCTATAGTGCGTCTTAATACCTCATAAATGTGGTTAAGCAGTTTGTTCTTGTATATACAGTGCTTGATATTGTTGACGTAATTGACGCTTTAAAATTTTACCACTGGCATTTTTAGGTAGTGCCTCAACAATGTGCACCGATTTAGGCATTTTATAAGCTGATAGATGTTTTTTACAATGCGCTAACAACTCATCTAAAACAAAGTGGTGTCCCTGTTTAATTACAATTACCGCTGTGATGGCTTCAATCCAATGTGGATGAGGTACACCAAATACTGCCACTTCTTGGATGGCATTAAAACGATAGATTACATCTTCAACTTCTCTAGTTGCAACGTTCTCACCACCTGTTTTCACCATATCTTTAATGCGATCTACAATATACAGATGACCGGTTGGTGCAAAATAACCTAAATCGCCACTATGAAACCAGCCATGTGCAAACGCTTCAGCAGTTTTATCATCTTGATCGGCATAACCTAAAGTTAAATGTGGACTTTTATGAACAATTTCACCAATTTCGCCAGTTTCAACTAAGCGCCCATCTTTAGCCATAATGGCAGTTTCCACGTGGAACGCAGGTTTTCCAACTGAAGTGGAAAATTCTTGATGGTCTTCAGGATAAAGCACTGTTGCAACGGGTGCCATCTCTGTTTGACCATAGAATTGCCAAAACTGAATATGCGGTAATTTTTCAAGTAAACTACTGATGACACTTTTTGGCATACTTGAGGCACCATAATAAGCTTTATTTAATGAACTTAAGTCTGTTAAAGCAAAGCTTTTGGCATTGAGTAATGCAATCCATGCAGTGGGTGGACAAAATAGTTTATTGATCTTTTCTTTTTCAATTAGCGCAAGTACGTGTTCAGGTTCAAAACCACGTAAAATATAACTGGTTGCACCTAAATATAGATCTACATTTAAAAACACATCAAATTGTGCGCAGTGATACAAGGGGAAAGCATGTAATTCCCGATCATTTACCTGCATCTCACCTTCTAAAATAGCACTCATATATTGCCACATCAGGGCTTCACTATTGAGAAGCACGCCTTTAGGCATAGATTCAGTCCCACTGGTGTACATCATACGAATGGGTTCATAGGCATTAAGCGGTTGTGGCGGTAAATGGCTTAGTTGCTGCGTAAAGCATTCATTAAAATTTTTCCAATTTGCTGAGCTTACACCATCATTTAAAGGGATTTGATAAAAATGAATTAATTGGTGTTTGGCTTGTGCTAAGGCTTCATCTACAGTTGGTGTGAGTTGATCTTCTGCGAAAATAACTTG
Organism: uncultured Acinetobacter sp.; assembly: GCF_947624825.1. Taxonomy (GTDB): domain Bacteria; phylum Pseudomonadota; class Gammaproteobacteria; order Pseudomonadales; family Moraxellaceae; genus Acinetobacter. The sequence continues at coordinate 8,980 of NZ_CANQLZ010000057.1, read as the reverse complement.
GGTTTTGCTGTTTTCAATAATGTAAGCCAACTCTTGAGCATTGAGCATAAAATTGACAGGCACTGTAAGCACCCCGATTCGGGCAGCAGCAAAGTGAATGATAGGAAATTGCCAACAGTTATGCGAAAACAATAATAAACGATCGGATTTTTTTAACCCCATCTGTAATAAATAAGCTGCTAGTTGTTCCACTTGATCATGTAATTGTTGGTAAGTCAGCCGCGTGTTGCCATCAACCAATGCTAATTTATGAGGATGACGCTGTGCGCTCCTTTTAGGAATATCACTGATATGATAATTGCGAGCTTGTTGTACAGTGTTTGAAAGATTTGACATAAAGATTCCTTATTGTTTTATATTCCATGTGGTATTGCCTATATTTTTTATGATGGCATGTGATTACATTAGAGAAAAAATGAGACTTTGTATAGTTTGCATGAAAACTACTGTTTATTTAGTCAGACTATATCAATTAAAAATTTCGCTGCGAAACATCTAAAAGTCAATTGATTGTCTGAGCGAGGCATTTTAAGATGACTGCTTTACTTAAAATACAAAGCAACTTAAATTTGAGATCAGTTTAAGTTTCGCTGCGAAATTTATAAAAATATTTTTTAACTTTAAATACAACAAAAAACGACTATAGGACAAGACCAGTGAAACACGCATATATTGTTGACGCAGTACGTAGTGCGGGCGGACGCCGCAAGGGACGTTTAAGTGATATACATGCAGCCGATTTAGGTGCAGACATAATTAATGGATTACTCAGTCGTACTCAAGTTGACCCTAATCTCATTGATGATGTAATTTTAGGTTGCGTGACCCAAGGCGGCGAACAAGCATTTTCTTTTGCCCGTAATGTAATTTTAGCTTCACAGCTTCCAGATCATATTCCAGGGGTTACAATCGACCGCCAATGTGGTAGTTCACAGCAAGCTATTCAATTTGCAGCCCAAGCAGTCATGAGTGGCACACAAGATATGATTATTGCAGGTGGTGTGGAAAGCATGACCCGTGTGCCCATGTTTAGTAATATTCAATTGGCGAAACAAGCGGGTTTGGCAGCTGATCCTTTAAGTGACAGAATAAAAGCACGTTTTGGTGTAGACGCATTTAGCCAATTTCACGGCGCAGAACTATTGGCTCAAAAATATGATTTAAGCCGTGATGACTTAGATCGTTATGCATTACGCAGTCATCAACGTGCACAATACGCCATTGAACAGCAATGGTTTGAGCAAGAAATTATTCCAATTCAATTAAAAGATGGTACATGGCATCGCCAAGATGAAGGTGTACGCTTTGATACTAACTTAGATACCATTTCTAATGTACAAGCGTTACAACCCGATGGTGTGATCAGTGCTGCGAATGCAAGTCAAATTTGCGATGGTGCAAGTGCTTGTTTGATTGTGAGTGAACGTGCATTACAACAATATGGTTTAGTGCCAAAAGCGCGCATCATTAACTTAACTGTTAGTGCAGGTGATCCTGTGATCATGTTGGAACAGCCAATTTTTGCTACGCAACGTGCTTTAAAAAAAGCAGGTTTAACCCTAAAAGATATTGATCTTTTTGAAGTGAATGAAGCGTTTGCGAGTGTACCGTTAGCATGGATAAAAGCGCTACAGATTGACCCAGCCCAAGTCAATAAATATGGCGGTGCAATTGCATTGGGTCATCCATTGGGAGCCAGTGGTACAAAATTGATGAGCACCTTATTACATGCTCTACAACGCGAAAAGAAAAAATATGGTTTACAAACCATGTGCGAAGGTGGTGGCATGGCCAATGTCACCATTATTGAAGCTTACCTTTAAATAATCTAAAGCATGGACAAGCCCAATTTTATATCATGCTAAATTGAGGCTTGTTCTTACAATAAATTTGATCAGCAGATAACGATGCATAATCGCAGCGCAATAACCTAAAATACAACGATAACTCATTCAGTTGTAGTGTGGCTGCAATCATCTAAAGATGGTCTTTATGTAGACAATCAAATTGTAAACTTCAACATAACATGGCCAGTTGATTGGTTTGAGTGGTATAGCTAAATTAAGAAGATGAGCTACAATAGAAAAAACACTCAATTTTAAAATTATGCCAAAAACATATTCTGTCGATCTACGTGAAAAAGTCATGCAGTTTTATAAAGAATCGAAGCATAAATCGAAGACATGCGAACTGTTTAATATTGCAAGAACGACTCTAGATGATTGGATTCTACTCGAACAACAGACCGGTCAGCTCAAGCAGCCTAAATCTCCAAATATGGGACGTCCCTCATGCATTCTGGATCTGCAAGCCTTTGAAGCATTTGTAAAAACAACCCCATTTACCCAAGCCAAAGATCTTGTTCCTTTATTTGCATTGCACTTTGGATATAGCGTGAGTTATCAGGTGATCTTAGGTGCTCTCAATCGAATGGGCTGGACGCGTAAAAAAAGAGTTTTCTCTACAAACAAGCCTGCAAGTTAAGCCGTGCTGTATTTGAATGGTGTTTGCCTCAATGGAAAGCGCAATATGGTGAGGATCATATTCTTTACATCGATGAATCAGGCATCAATACCAATGAAACTGCAGACTATGGTTGGTCTCCCAAAGGAAAACGTTGTCATGCATTGAGGTCCGGTGGGCATGGTACGAGACTCAGCATGATCGGTGCTGTCAGATCAAATGCACCCTTCAAGTTTATTCAATCTTTAGTGTTTCAAGGTTCGTGTGATCGGAATATTTTCGTGTGTTGGTTAGCGTATTTGTTGCAGGGTTTGCAACACCCGGATATTCAGACTAAAAAATATTTGCTGATCCTCGACAATGCATCGATACACAAAGGAAAAGTGATCGATGATTTAGCAGCTCAATATCAGACGAGAATCGTTTATCTGCCTGCATATAGTCCTGACTTTAATCCTATTGAGAGAGCATGGTCGATCTTGAAAAGTAAAGTCAGGCACATGGTTGCTCAAGACAATATAAATCTCCCACAAGCTTTAGACATTGCATTTAACTTAATGTAGCTTATGTTTTTTATTTAGCTATAACTCACGGATCAGCTCAGTCATCTTTTTTTTAACTGAATTTCTGATAGGTGATTTGGTTTAAGTTTACAACAGCACTCATAAAAACAAGTACTACTCGGTAGTATGCAAAAAATTATTCAGCTTGAATTTTGCTGTATAGGTAGATGTAGATGAACTCTTTGCAAATATTAACGCGACAGCGCACTTTTTATCTTAAATGAGGAGCTGATTGTGTGCTGCAATTGATATTTTGTGCTGTATATATCGTTTTTTTCTTAGTCTTTAGTCTTAAATTCTATTATTGTTGACAATTGTGGTTGAAAAAAAGCAACTTTACTCGTATTTTGAATATATGTTGATCACATTGTTGACAATTTAATCAAGGATCGTATGGACGCTACATTAGATAAAAACCACAGCACGACTTTAATGCATCAGATTTTTGAAAAGATTCAAAATGCGATTGTGTGCGGTGATTTACCTGCTGGTAGCAAAATTTCTGAACCTGAGTTGGCACGTATTTACGGCATTAGTCGTGGTCCACTGCGTGAAGCGATTCATCGCTTAGAAGGGCAAAAATTGGTGGAGCGTACAGCGCATGTTGGTGCGCGTGTGGTGTCTTTGTCACGTCAGCAGTTGACTGAACTGTATCAAATTCGCGAGAACTTAGAAGGCTTAGCTTGTCGTCTTGCGGCACAAAATATTGATAAAGAGCAGATCCTCAGCTTAAGAGAAGTCTTACGTTTACATAGTGAAGATCCGAACTTTAAACAGGGCAAGGGCTACTATGTACAACATGGTGATGATGATTTTCATTACTGCGTGATTCGTAATTGTGGCAACAAGATTTTAGAAAAAATGTTGTGCCAAGAGTTATACCATTTAATTCGTATGTACCGTATTCAGTTCTCTAATACGCCAAATCGACCACGCAAGGCGCTGATGGAGCATCTGCGCATTTTAGATGCGATTGCTGAGGGAGATGGTGAATTGGCTGAATTATTGATGCGTCGTCATATCAGCGCGTCTTATCAAAATATTAAAAACAATATCGTTTTATAATCAGGAGAAATACATGTCACAACTTACAGCAGGGCAAAAATTCCGCGATGCGGTTGCAAACGAACATCCTTTACAAGTGGTCGGTGCCATCAACGCCAATCATGCTTTACTTGCCAAGCGTGCAGGTTATAAAGCGATTTACTTGTCAGGCGGTGGCGTTGCAGCTGGTTCGTTGGGTTTACCTGATCTAGGGATTAGTAATTTAGATGACGTGTTAACAGATGTCCGCCGCATTACCGATGTATGTGATTTACCATTGTTGGTTGATGCAGATACAGGTTTTGGCGCATCAGCATTTAATATGGCTCGTACCACCAAATCTTTAATTAAATTTGGTGCCGCAGCGATGCATATTGAAGATCAAGTGGGTGCAAAACGTTGTGGTCATCGCCCAAATAAAGCGATTGTAACCCAACAAGAAATGGTCGATCGTATTAAAGCGGCAGTGGATGCGCGTACCGATAGTAGCTTTGTGATTATGGCACGTACCGATGCCTTAGCGGTTGAAGGTTTACAAGCTGCAATTGACCGTGCTGGTGCATACATTGAAGCAGGTGCAGATATGTTATTCCCAGAAGCCATCACTGAACTTGAAATGTATCGCCAATTTGCACAAGCCACTCAAGCACCGATTCTTGCCAATATCACTGAATTTGGTTCAACGCCATTATTTACCACACAAGAGCTTGCTTCTGCTGATGTAAGCCTTGCACTATATCCATTATCGGCTTTTCGTGCTATGAACAAAGCGGCTGAAAATGTATATGTCACTTTGCGTCAAGAAGGCACGCAAAAAAATGTAGTTGATAGCATGCAAACCCGTCAAGAATTGTATGAGCGTATTAACTATCATGCATTTGAAGAGTATCTTGATGCAGCTTTTGTAAAAGCCAAATAAATTCTTGCAAACACTCAAATAAAAATCGCGCATGGAGCGCTAAGTAGCCAAACCGCCAAAATAAGGAAAATAATCATGACAAGTGCAGTCACCGCAATTAAACCAAAAAAATCAGTTGCTTTAAGTGGTCAAGTGGCAGGTAACACTGCGTTATGTACTGTAGGCCGCAGTGGTAATGATCTCCATTACCGTGGCTACGACATTATGGATTTAGCAGGTCAATGTGAATTTGAGGAAGTGGCTTATTTATTAGTCCACGGCAAATTACCCAATCAAGCTGAACTTAACGCGTATAAAGCTAAACTCAAAGCATTACGTGGCTTACCTGCAGGTCTAAAAACAGCTTTAGAACAACTCCCTCCTTCAGCGCATCCAATGGATGTCATGCGTACTGGTGTGTCGGTTTTAGGTTGTCTCAGCCCAGAACACGAAGATCATAACTATGCAGGCGCACGCGATATCGCGGACAAGTTAATGGCAAGCTTTGGTTCAATGCTATTGTATTGGTACCACTTTAGCCACAATGGCCGTCGCATTGAAGTAGAAACAGAAGACGATTCAATTGGTGGACATTTCTTGCATTTATTACATGGCAAAGCACCATCAAAAGAATGGATCGATGCCATGCACACATCACTCATTTTGTATGCAGAGCATGAGTTTAATGCTTCAACCTTTACGTCGCGTGTGATTGCAGGTACAGGCTCTGATATGTATTCAACCATTGCTGGTGCAATTGGTGCTTTACGTGGACCAAAACACGGCGGTGCCAACGAAGTTGCCTTTGTGATTCAACAACGTTACAACGATGCTGATGAAGCAGAAGCTGATATTCGTCAACGTGTTGCCAATAAAGAAGTGGTGATTGGTTTTGGTCATCCTGTTTATACCATTGCTGATCCACGTAATGATGTGATTAAAAAAGTCGCTTTAGACTTAGCTGATGCGCAAAACAACAAAAAAATGTATCTCATCGCGGAACGTTTAGAAGCGGTGATGAAAGATGTGAAAAACATGTTCCCGAACCTAGATTGGTTTAGTGCGGTAAGCTATCACCTTATGGGTGTACCAACAGCGATGTTTACCCCATTGTTTGTGATTGCACGTACCTCAGGTTGGGCAGCGCATGTGATTGAACAACGTCAAGATGGCAAAATCATTCGTCCAAGTGCCAACTACACAGGGCCTGAAGATTTAGAATTTAAACCATTGGCGGAGCGTGTGTAATGAATCAGTTGTACCGTAAAGCATTGGCCAATACAGGTTTAGATTATTACGATGTACGCCAGGCGGTTGAAGATATTCAAGCGGGCAGCTATGCCAAACTACCTTACACCTCTAAAGTGTTGGCAGAACAATTGGTACGTCGTGCCGAGCCGGAACAACTCACTGCATTTTTAACGCAGCTCATTGAAAATCGCCAAGATTTAGACTTTCCTTGGTATCCTGCGCGCGTGGTGTGTCATGACATTTTAGGTCAAACAGCATTGGTTGACTTAGCCGGTTTGCGTGACGCGATTGCTGAAAAAGGCGGTGATCCATCTAAAGTTAACCCTGTGGTGCCAACACAACTTATTGTCGATCACTCATTGGCTGTTGAATATGGTGGTTTTGACCCAGATGCTTTTGAGAAAAACCGTGCCATTGAAGATCGTCGTAATGAAGACCGTTTCCATTTTATTGAGTGGACCAAAACTGCCTTTGAAAATGTCGATGTCATTCCGGCAGGCAACGGCATCATGCACCAAATCAACTTGGAGAAAATGTCTCCAGTGATTCAAAACCGTGCTGGTGTGGCTTTCCCTGATACCTGTGTGGGCACAGATTCACATACGCCACATACCGATGCTTTAGGTGTCATCTCAATTGGTGTTGGCGGTTTAGAAGCTGAAAACGTAATGTTAGGTCGTGCATCATGGATGCGTGTGCCCGATATTATTGGTGTTGAATTTGTGGGGCAGCGTCAGCCGGGCATCACCGCAACTGATATCGTGTTGGCATTAACCGAGTTCTTACGTAAAGAACGTGTAGTGGGTGCATACCTTGAATTCTTTGGTGAAGGTGCTGATAGTATGTCGGTCGGAGATCGTGCGACGATTTCTAACATGACCCCTGAATATGGCGCAACTGCGGCCATGTTCTATATTGACCAAAACACCATTGATTATTTAACCCTAACAGGTCGTGAAGCAGAACAAGTCAAATTGGTTGAAACCTATGCCAAAGAAATTGGTCTTTGGGCATCGGATATGACTGAAGCTGAGTATCCGCGTGTACTGCGTTTTGATTTATCGACTGTGACACGTAATATTGCAGGTCCATCCAACCCACATGCACGTGTATCCACAAGTGATTTAAAAGCCAAAGGTATTGCAGGTAATTTAGAGGCTGCACGTGCGCAAGAAGCCGAAGGTTTAATGCCTGATGGCGCTGTGATTATTGCCGCAATTACCTCATGTACCAATACCTCAAACCCACGTAACACTGTGGCAGCCGGTTTGCTGGCACGTAAAGCCAACGAATTAGGCTTAGTGCGTAAACCTTGGGTGAAATCATCTTTTGCACCGGGTTCTAAAGCAGCCGCTTTATACCTAGAAGAAGCAGGTGTATTGGGTGATTTGGAAAAACTTGGTTTTGGTATTGTGGCCTATGCATGTACCACGTGTAATGGTATGTCTGGTGCATTAGATCCTGTCATTCAGCAAGAAATTATTGACCGTGATTTATATGCCACTGCGGTGTTATCGGGTAACCGTAACTTCGATGGTCGTATTCATCCATATGCCAAACAAGCATTTTTGGCATCTCCACCTTTAGTTGTAGCCTATGCGATTGCAGGAACCATTCGTTTTGACATCGAAACTGACGCGTTAGGCAATGATAAAGATGGCAATCCAATTTACTTAAAAGACATTTGGCCATCGGATGAAGAAATTGATGCATTGGTGAAGGTTGCAGTCAAGCCTGAGCAATTCAAAAAAATCTATATTCCAATGTTTGATTTAGGCGTGAATGCCAAGTCTGAAAGTCCACTCTATGATTGGCGTCCGCAAAGTACTTATATTCGCCGTCCGCCATATTGGGAAGGCGCACTTGCAGCACCGCGTACTTTAGCCAATATGCGTCCGCTTGCAATTTTGGGTGATAACATCACCACCGATCATTTATCACCATCTAACGCAATTGTATTAGACAGTGCCTCGGGTGAATACTTGAAGAAAATGGGCTTGCCTGAAGAGGACTTTAACTCTTATGCAACGCATCGTGGTGACCACTTAACCACGCAGCGTGCAACCTTTGCTAACCCGAAACTGTTTAATGAAATGGTGGTTCGCTCGGACGGTACGATTAAGCAAGGTTCTAAAGCGCGTGTGGAGCCAGAAGGCGAAGTAATGCGTATGTGGGAAGCGATTGAAACTTATATGAACCGTAAGCAGCCGTTGATTATTGTTGCGGGCAAAGACTATGGTCAAGGTTCAAGCCGTGACTGGGCAGCCAAAGGTGTACGCCTTGCCGGTGTAGAAGCGATCGTGGCGGAAGGTTTTGAGCGTATTCACCGTACTAATTTGGTAGGTATGGGCGTATTACCACTTGAGTTTAAAGCTGGTGTAGACCGTAAAACACTCGGTTTAGATGGTACTGAGCTATATAGCGTGATTGGTAATATTGCACCACGTTCTACTTTAACGTTGGTGATTGAGCGTTCTACACCTGAAGGTATGAACCAAATTATGGAAGTGCCAGTAACCTGCCGTTTAGATACAGAAGAAGAAGTGTCTGTATATGAAGCGGGTGGGGTATTACAGCGCTTTGCACAAGACTTCCTAGAAGCCAATGAAAATACTCAAGATGAACAAGCGATTGCTTAATACTTTTATTTAAAGTGATTGAAATTGTTTAAAAAATCCCTACCTTATGATCTGACCCCAAAAAGTTGGACTCCAAGTTAGGTAGATTCTAAGGACTGATTTCTGTATTCAACAGGGGTCAG
>NZ_CANQLZ010000056.1 GCF_947624825.1 uncultured Acinetobacter sp. | reverse complement strand
CCCATCATTAAATCTAGTTAAATTTTCATATTTCATGGGACTAGTATAAACAATTTTTTACTTTCGCAAGAGGTCTACTTTATATTTGTTTTTATAATATCTATTGGGGAAAAGGACGGAGAAACTGATATGTGGTATGAAGGAAAAGTTAAAAGTTATAATGAAAGTCGTGGTTTTGGATTTATCAGTTGTGAGCATGACAAAAAAGATTTATTTTTTCATATTCGTGATGTCCCGAATCGACATAAACTACCGCAAGTGGGAGAAAGACTAAAATTTTTGAGGGTAGAGCACGATGGGCGTTTAAGAGCTGAAAATATTGTGCGTTTAGATTTGAAAACACATGAACCATCTTCACAATATACAATACAAAAAACACATGATCAGACTATTCGTCATCCATTGAAGTCTCGGAAAAAACCTCAAACTCAAGCAAGTTCTAGCGTGCTGAATTTATTCATCAGTGCTGCTGCAATAGGTGTATTTGCAGTTATTGTTATCCCAATGATAGTTAGTCTTTATCAGCGTGAAACTCTGAAATATCAACCTGCACAAGCGACACAAACTACTTCTTTACAAAAAAATACTACTATATATCGTTGCGATGGGCGTACACATTGCAGTGAAATGCGTTCTTATGAAGAAGCAAAATTTTTTATTCATAATTGTCCAGGAACTAAAATGGATGGTGATGGCGATGGTGAGCCATGTGAAAGACAATTTTAGTCACTGTAATTCATCTTGAACTTAAAATGATGTAGTGAGTTTTGTTGTGACGTACTTAGATATAGAGGCTAATATCTCTTAAACTTAATCATTATTGCTGTATTGAGACTTGATATGCTATATCCCATGCCTAAAAAAATTCAACTGGCCCCTTCACAAGCCAAATGGTCGGTCAATTCATCGCAATCGGTGCTGTTATTGGTGGGCATGCATGAGCTACGTCAATACGATGCTACACATGAATTACTCGTGAATTTAAGTGGCTTAATTAAAAAAGCCAAAGCTTTAGAGATTAAGATTGTAGAAATTCATGGTGATGATGCCCAACAAGGCATGCAGCGTTTAGGTGAGTTATTATTTCATTACCCCCAGTTAATGATTGCAGGTAAAATCACGCCAACCTTGAAGCCACTATTGGCGCATTTTCACAGTGTCACGGAACAGATTTGTGTGGTGGATGATGCAATTTTTCTCTCCAATCAAGCTCAGCATATCCATTATATCCAAAGCATTAGCCAACAAGGTTGGCACCATATCAATAGCTATAGCTTAAAGCGCTTATGGGCATTGAGTGCACCCACCGCGCAGATTTTATCGGCGAAGGGTATTTTACTGGCCATTGCCGAGCAATTAGATTTAGACCCTTTAGAGATAGACCCGACCCAAGATTTACGCAGCTATGGCTTAGATTCGGTGGCAATGGTCAGCTTAGTGGGTTTATGGCGCGCCAATGGTGCTAAGATCCGTTATGAGGATTTTTTACAGCACAATAGCGTGAAGCATTTGCTACAATTTTTATTAAATTCAGCTTAAATTGGCTTTTTGCGAGAAAAGCAAAAAAAAGCCGCGCAATTATGTAATTCTGCATTGTAATTATGGCTTAAGCTTTTTATCATTGCCGCCTTGTTTTGTGATCAGCTTGGATTGGTATCTTGAGTAATTTTCTAACTGAACACCTGATTCATCGTGATCGGGATTTTATGGTGATTCATAAGCCCGCAGGCTTACTCACAGTTCCTGGCAAAACCGAAGATTTACAAGATTGTTTACTCAGTCGTTTAGTGGCGATTGAACCGAATACCTTACTGATTCACCGCTTAGATCGTGATACCTCAGGTATTTTAGTTTTTGCTTTAAACAAACTGGGGCAAAAATCTATAGCACGTCAATTCCAAGAGCGCCAAACTGATAAAATTTATCAAGCTTTAGTGGCAGGTACCTTACAAGGCGAGGGTGTGGTCGATGTGCCGGTGATTTATGATCCAAGCCGTCCGCCACTGCATATTGCGGCGCCCGAGCATGACAAACCGGCCTTAACCCATTGGCAGGCGCTTGAACATTTTGAAATTCAAGGACAATCTGTAACGCGTGTCCAACTTAAACCGATTACAGGACGTTCGCATCAACTTCGTGTGCATATGCAGTATTTAGGTCATCCGATTGTTGGTGACACTTTATATGCCACGCCACAACAGCAAAGCTTAATGCCACGTTTATGTTTACATGCCGCGCATTTGAGTTTCTCGCACCCATTTCATGGTACCGCTGTGGCATTTGATTGCCCGGTACCCTTTTAATTTTTACAGGAATCCATAAGCGTACTTTTTGGTGCGCTTTATGTGACAATATATTGCGATAGGTCGGCATTTTCTGTTCAAATGAAGAGTCAAGCGCCGTCACAATTTGATAGATAAAGGTGGAAAAATTGCAGCAATTTGCTATTGGTCAACGTTGGTTGTCAGACACAGAAACAGAACTCGGTCTAGGTGTTCTTATTGATGTAGATGAGCGATCGGTCAGCATTTTATTTCCTAAAAGCGATGAAACCCGTGTCTATGCACGTAGCAATGCGCCTTTATCTCGTATTGTCTTTAATACAGGCGATGAATTACAAGATCAAGAAGGCACCACATGGTTGGTCGAATCCTTTGAAGATCGTGGCGGTGTATTGCGCTACAACGTGATGCGTGCTTTACAAGATGGTACCGAAGAACGTAAATCTTTAAACGAAACTCGTATTGGCGCGACCATTCAATTGTCAAAACCACTAGAGCGTTTATTGGCCAGTCAAATTGACTATAAAGAGTGGTATGACCTGCGTATTGAAGCGATGCTGATGCAAGCCAATATGCAAAGTAGTCCATTGCGTGGTTTAGTGGGCTCGCGTGTGGGTTTAATTCCACATCAATTGTATATTGCCCACGAAGTGGGGCAGCGTTTTGCGCCGCGTGTGTTGTTGGCCGACGAAGTAGGTTTAGGTAAAACCATTGAAGCGGGTTTAATTATTCATCAACAACTCAAAACCGGTCGTTCAGAACGTATTTTGGTCCTTGTGCCTGATTCACTGCAATATCAGTGGATGATTGAAATGCGTCGTCGTTTTAATCTTGAGTTTTCATTGTTTGATTTAACCCGTACAGCATCTATTAAAGAACATGATCCCGATTTAAATCCATTTTTAACCGAACAACGCATTATTGCATCAGTCGATTTAATGATTGACCACGATGACTTACGTGAACAAGCCTTAGAAGCCGGTTTTGATTTATTGGTGGTCGATGAAGCACATCATTTGATGTGGAGCGAAGAAGATGGTGGTAATGACCGTTATGACTTAGTAGAAGAGCTGGCGCAGCAAACCGCCGGTGTTTTGTTACTTACCGCAACGCCTGAACAATTGGGTGTTGAGAGTCATTTTGCCCGTTTACGCTTACTAGACTCACAGCGCTTTAGCTCACTTGATCGCTTCTTAGATGAAGAAGAGCAATATCAACATACAGCGAAAATTGCTGAAGTCTTGATGTCGGATTTGCCGCTTGAAGAACAACATTTAACTGCGCTTGAAGCTTTATTGGGTCATCGCATTGAAGATCAACCTGAACAGCGTTTCCGTGCCATTCATGAATTGCTGGACCGTCATGGTACAGGTCGTATTTTATTCCGTAACACCCGTGAAGCGATTCAAGGTTTTCCGGGGCGTGATTGCCAACCTGTGGCATTGCCTGCCCCTGAGCATTGGTCAAAAGACGGTAAATTACGCGAACAAATGTGGCCTGAAGAAGCACAGCTAGATGGTGCTTGGATGGAACATGATCCACGCGTGATGTGGCTGATGGAAAAACTACGTGTTGATTTAAAACACAAAAAAGTGTTGCTGATTGCGCGCAGTGGTCCTGTGGTTGAAGCCTTAGAAAACGTATTACGTTTACATGCCGGTATTCGTACTGCAATGTTCCATGAAGGCATGACTTTACTTGAACGTGACCAAGCTGCGGCTTACTTTGCTGAAGATTCTTATGGGGCACAGATTCTTTTATGTTCAGAAATTGGTTCAGAAGGGCGTAACTTCCAATTTGCCTCAGACCTGATTTTATTTGATTTACCGGCTAACCCCGATGTCTTAGAGCAACGTATTGGTCGTTTAGACCGTATTGGGCAAGAAAATCGTATTCAAATTCATGTGCCTTATTTAATCGGCACAGCGCAAGAGCGTATGTTCCGTTGGTATAACGAAGGTTTAAATATCTTTAGTAACATCTCACCTACGGCACAAACCTTACAAGAAAACTTTATTGTTGATCTCAAAGACTGTTTACTTGGCGACCAAGGTCAGCGTTTTGAAGATTTCCTTGAACAGGTCAGTATTCAGCGTGAAGCACTCGAGCGTGAATTACAAGCAGGGCGTGACCGTTTATTAGAATACAACTCATGTCGTCCAATGGTGGCACAAGAGATTGTGAATGCGCTTGAAGACTACGATGACAACACCACGTTGCCTATGTTTATGAAACGCTTTATGGCATCTACCAACATTGATTTTGATGAGCAAAGCAATGGTACGGTGATCATTAAGCCAACGGATCAAATGCAAGTGCAAGGTTTGACTTTAGATGAAGAGGGCATGACTGCGACCTTCTATCGTGACCAAGCCCAAATTCGTGAAGACGCACAGTACTTAACCCTTGAGCATCCATTTACCGAAAGCGTTATGGAAATGATCAATACGCAAGGTTTTGGTAGTACTAACGTGGCGATTTTAAAATCGGCGGCACTACCACAAGGTTCGGTGTTGGTTGAAGTGTGGTTTAAAGTAGATGTAGTCGCACCCAAAGCCTTGAATTTACCAGCAAGCTTACCGCAGCAATTGGTGCGTGTGTTGCTCAGTGAAAAAGGTCAGGATTTATCGCAAAAGGTTGCACCTGAAGTGTTAAAGCCATATTTGCATCATTTAGATGGCAATAGCTGCCGTCAAGTGGTGAAAGCGCGCCGTGATGTCATTGAAGCGCGTTATGCTCAAGCATTGGAGTTAGCTAAAGCTGCATTGCCAACTTTTAAGCAACAAGCCAAAGAAGTGTATGGCAGTAAGTGGCAATACGAAATTGAGCGTTTAACCTATCTTAAACAGTTCAATCCAAGTATTCGTGAAGACGAAATTGCTCGCTTAAAGAAATTGCAACAAGAAGGTTTAAGCTTGTTAGATGGTTTAAGCATGACGCCAGAAGCCATCCAAGTGATGGTGGTGGTCAAACCTTAAAACATAAAAAAAAGCAGCTTTTAAGCTGCTTTTTTTTATGGTTAAGATTAGCGAATTTTTGCTTCATCTAAATGGCGTGCGCCCGCTAAAATCATTCGCAGCATGATCATGGTTTGTTCAGCTACCAGTTTACGTTCTACGCTTGGCATATCAATCACTTTAGCACCCATATTAAACACCAATTGGGTAATGGCTTTGGCGACTAAATCAGGGTGAGCAATTTTACTGCGATTAATCCGTTCTAAGACAATTAAATCTTCTTGTAATTCTTGCTGAAAATAGTTGAGTTGGCGCTCTACCGCTTCTTTATACGATTGCGAGCCGGTATAACCTTCGCGTAGCAATAAACTTAAATTACCATCATCTGCATCAAGCTGCTCAATAAACACTTCTACCGAAGTACGCACAATACTGCTTTGTTTAGATGCTTTTAAGCGTGCTTCATACAAAATTTGGCGCAGTACAATACCCGCGCGTTCAATCAGCTCAATGGCGAGTTCATCAATATCTTTAAAATGACGGTAAAAACTATTTGGGGCAATACCCGCTTCCCGCGCGACTTCGCGTAAGCTTAAAGACGCAATACTTTTGTTAGGCCCAATTAAATTAAGTGCCGCTTGGAATAATTCTTCTTTGGTAATGGTGGCCTTACGTCCTACAGAACGCGTAACAACCGGCTCTGCAAGGATTGGCTCAGCAGTGGGCACATCGGAACTGGCATAAATTGAAGACGGGCTCATAATGATTAGGGATATAAAGACATCTTTGGCATTATAACGAGTTTTCTAAGCTTGTTGTGATTTGTTTCAAGTCACTAAAAAAAGCCACGTTGAATATATATACAAATATATATACATGTGTATAATAATTAAAGTCTCATCGGTTTTGGTGCATCTGTATGCATACAACAGTAAAAAAATCCCCGCTTAAACGTCTAATGAATGTGGTATTAGAGTCACGCGATGCCGATTTTTGGTTGCAAAAAGTCAACCCGCTTTGGTCGGTTGAAGTGCCTTTGGCCAAAATTGTCGCTAAAGACAGCATTGCACACGAAACCGTGAGCTTAACCTTAAAAGTCAATCCACATTTTCAGATGGGGCAGGCTGGTCAGCATCATCCGGTCTATGTAACGGTGCAAGGCATTCGTTATGAACGTAGCTACAGCTTGAGCAAAATTGACGAGCAACATGTTTTATTAACCTTGAAAAAAGTGCCGGGCGGTAAAGTCAGCACATGGTTGGTTGAGCAAGCCAAAGTGGGCGATATTGTTGAGTTGGGTCAGCCCTTTGGTGAGATGACTTTACCCAAAACCACAGCTCCTTTGGTGTTGTTGGCAGCCGGTAGTGGTATCACGCCAATGTATAGCGTGTTACAAGAGTTGATTCAAACTCAACAAATCACCGATCAAGCCGTGACCTTAATGTATTGGGTTAAAACGCAAGCAGATGCTGCATTTTTAACGCAATTTCAAACGTGGGCTCAGCAATATAATAACTTTAAGTTTGAATTATTTTGCACCCAAGACTTTCCGCAAGCTGCTCGTTTAGATCAAAGTCATGTGGCTTTAATTGAACAACTTGAGCAAGCTGTTGTATATGCTTGTGGACCATCTGGTTTTGCACAACGTGCTGAACAGCTGTTTGTTCATGCCCAACAGATCAAAACTGAAGCTTTTAGCATGACCTTGCAAAACACTGAAGATACAGGTTTTGTTCAGGTGACTTTAACTCAATCCAATCAAGTGCTCAGTATTGCTAAAGGTCAATCCATTTTAGTGAGTCTTGAGCAGCATAACATTAAACCAAAACATGGTTGCCGCATGGGAATTTGTAATAAATGCGCCTGCCATAAAGTCGAAGGTCACACGCAAAATATTGTCAATGGTCAGCAAAATGCTGAACCGGGCAATTTATTAAAAATTTGTATCAATTCTGCGCAGTCTGATCTTGTTATTGATCTGTAAATGGAGCCCAAATTATTATGAATATGCCCGTTAAGTTTGAATATTTTAAGAATCCAAAAAACCGCGAATTAACGCCGGCTGAATTGGACCAACTCGCACAAGAACTTGATGCGATTAAACAAGAAGTTTTAGATGATCTTGGTGAAAAAGATGCCAAGTACATTCGTAAAGTTTATTCAACCATTCGTTACACTTCAATTGCCGGACGTGCGTGCTTATTTGCCGGTTGGTTCCCACCAGCATGGGTTTTGGGCACAGGTTTATTAGGTGTGTCTAAAATTTTAGAGAACATGGAATTGGGTCATAACGTCATCCATGGTCAATATGACTGGATGAATGATCCAAAATTCAATGGTCAAACCTACGAGTGGGATATTGTGGGTACAGCAGACAATTGGCGTCAAACCCATAACTATAAGCATCATACCTATACCAATATTAAAGGTATGGATGATGATATTGGCTATGGTTTATTACGTTTGTTCCCAGAACAACGTTGGAAGCCGGGGCATTTGCTGCAACCCATTTACAGCGTACCATTTTGTACCTTGTTCCAATGGGGGGTTGCGATTCAAAATCTTGAAATTGGTAAGGTGTGGATGGGTCGTAAAACCAAACAAGAACTTAACGAAGAATGGCAGCCATTAAAGAAAAAAATCTCAAAACAATTGTTTAAAGATTATGTATTTTTCCCACTGATTGCAGGACCTGCTGCATTACCAGTACTGACAGGTAACATGGTGGCCAATGGCATGCGTAATGTATGGACCTTTAGTATTATTTTCTGTGGTCACTTTACCAAAGACGTTGAAGTATTCCCAAAAACAGTACTACAAAACGAAAGCCGTGGTCATTGGTATATGCGTCAGATTCGTGGTTCGTCTAACTTAACGGGTTCAGAAGCTTTTCATATCTTAACCGGCCATTTAAGTCATCAGATTGAACACCATTTATTTCCGGATATTCCAGCGCGTCGCTATCGTCAAATGGCACCAAAAGTTGAAGCGGTGTGTGAAAAATACGGCTTAAATTACAATAATGCCAGCTTGGTTAAACAATACGGTAGCGTGATAAAACGTATTGTGAAATATGCTTTTCCATTTAAAAAATAAGCACTCAAAAAAACCACCCATTTGGGTGGTTTTTTTATGCCGATTGAACATATAACTTGGGCAAAGCAAGATCACGTCCGAGCATAAACGGATGGGTGGCAAGATTGAGTAAGGCTTCGTCTTCTTCACTATTGCCATAGGCATAAATAAAATTGTAGCAGCTTAAATCATAACGTGCAGCCACACGTAAACTTTTTTGCAAGTTGCTACAATCGGGGCTGTGATAATAGCCGGTGAG
This sequence comes from uncultured Acinetobacter sp., assembly GCF_947624825.1. Classification (GTDB taxonomy): domain Bacteria; phylum Pseudomonadota; class Gammaproteobacteria; order Pseudomonadales; family Moraxellaceae; genus Acinetobacter. Next base: position 5,941 of record NZ_CANQLZ010000056.1, on the reverse strand, counting down.
GCGACCTGCCTGAATTTGGGTTTGGGTACAGATTAAATCTATGTGTAAATACTCACACAAGGGGCGTAGATACAAATCTAATGAAGCAGACACCAAAACCACGCGATCGCCTTGTTGTTGATGTTGTTTGAGGCGAATGAGCATTTGACTATCAAGTTGAGTCATTAAGGTTTGTGCATAAGTATGTGCTATGGCTTGAATTTGTTGAGCATCTTGATCTTTAAACATCTGATAAAACAAGGTAGCACGCATTTGATTGGCCGGATAGCGCTTGCGATAATAGGCTTGAATCTGTGGCAGAATTTTGACACCACGACACAGAATATGCCGTTTATTGAGGGCATAAAAAACAAAACCGGTAAAGCTGTCTTGACGGCACAAGGTGCCATCAAAATCAAATAGGGCTAAAGCTTGATGCGTTTGGCGCGTTGCATGCATGTGTCGTATCGTCCATTGACCCGGGTCGCAAACCAATTGGTGTTGTAATCACGGCTCAGTTTTGGTCCTGAAATAACCACCTCAGGCATAATGGCGTACATAGGCGCTTTGCCGGTTTTTTCTTGGTACAAGCGCACAACTTCTTGATAGGTGGTGGTATCTTCGAACTTTTTTTCTTTTTCTTTTTTCAAATCTGAGCGAATTTGACGTGGCGTAATCAGCACTTTTTCCAATGCGAAGAAGTTAATCAAGGCTGTTTCTGATTGACTTTTTTGTGCACGCTCCGAGCCATCTTTGGTGTAGAGCAACAGATCACCATCTAAATCAAGTTTAATATTAGCAAGGCTGTTGAGCATTTTTTGAAAAGCAGCATTGCGGCTTGAATACATGCCTGAATTATAATCAGCAAAACGATAAATGGCGCGATCGTAGTCGGCAGGATACATCATTAAACGATGAATACCATAATATAAGCCACCATACTGGGTATACAGATCACTGCGTAAAGCAGCCATATTACCACCTTGACGCTTATGTGCTTTGGCATAGCTAATATGTACTTGCATAGAACCTAAAGTGGTAATGGGGTTAAGCTTTTCACCAATGTCTTGCCCCACCAATTTAGCCGCGCCTGTTAAGGCGCTGACATGGTAATGCTTGGCCATATAGGCAAAAATTTCACGGTATAATTCATCTAATTCACGTTCAGTCTTCACTTTACGCATCTGACTTAAGTAGTTGTTTTCAGGACTAGGTTGATTTTTTAAGACATCTTGAAAATAACCCGCGACTGTACCACCAATTTTTTCGCCTAATTTTTCAGTAAATTTTTCGTCTAAACGATCTTCAACTTCTTGTACGGCTTTGGCACCTAAACCTGCCACTTGTGGGTCGGCTACAAGGTTAGATTCTTGATCAACGACAGCAATAATACTGCACATATTGTCTTTGGTCTGTGGAATACCAAATTGTTCACTAATGTCATAAATATCTTTGGCCCAAGACTCACGTTGTTGTACGCGCGTTGGAATGAGTTTGGCAATCTGTTGGGCATTCAAAGAGGGTTCGTCATTGCTGCTCCACCATCCACGATCACCGCAGGCAGCTAAACTTAAACTCAGGGCTGTGACAACAACAGGGAGATAAACATTTTTCATAAGCACAAACACAAAGTAAAACAGGTGAGCTGAAAAGGTAGATGCAGTATACTGACAATATCGCAAAAGTTAAGAATATATATGTATATTGGTCCCTACCAACTGTCAAACAATTTGATCGTAGCGCCTATGGCAGGTGTGACCGATCGACCTTTTCGTACCTTATGTAAGTACTTTGGCGCAGGGCATGCGGTCAGTGAAATGATGACCTCAGATAAAACCTTGCGTATGAGTAAAAAGAGCTTGTATCGTGCTAATTTTGATGGCGAACTTGCCCCGATTTCTGCACAAATTGCCGGTTCTGACCCGCATGATTTAGCAGAAGCGGCACGTTACCAAGTGGCTAATGGCGCACAAATTGTTGATATCAATATGGGTTGTCCTGCTAAAAAAGTCTGTAACAAATTGGCAGGCTCGGCCTTGTTACAAGACGAAGATTTAGTGGCACGTATTTTAGATGCTGTGGTGGCAGCGGTGGATGTGCCTGTGACTTTAAAAACCCGTTTGGGTTATTTAAATGGACATGAAAATATTTTGCGTGTCGCCAAGCGCGCCGAACAAGCCGGTATTGCAGCTTTAGCTTTACATGGGCGTACCCGTGAAGATATGTATTTAAACACCGCACGTTATGACTTAATTAAAGAAGTCAAAAGCCTGCTGAGCATTCCTGTCATTGCCAATGGTGATATTGATAGCCCACAAAAAGCCAAATATGTGCTCGATTATACCGCTGCCGATGCAGTAATGATTGGTCGTGCAGCGCAAGGACGCCCATGGATCTTTCGTGAAATTGCACACTACTTAGCGACGGGCGAAGAATTGGCAGCGCCCAATATTCAAGAAGTCAAAGACGTATTGCTGGGGCATTTACAAGAGCTGTATGAATTTTACGGTGAGTATTCAGGTTGTCGTATCTCACGTAAACATATTGCGTGGTATACCAAAGGTTTGCGCTCAAGCAATGAATTTCGCCAACACATGTATCAAGTTGAAACTACCCAAGATCAATTTAAAGGGGTAGAAGCATATTTTAATCAACTGCTTGATTATGGTGAAATCATGAGTGATGTGCAGGTCGAATCTATAGATTTACTCAAACCTTAAATTAAAAAACCGTCACACAGACGGTTTTTTTATGCAAACTTTCAGATGCTATTGTCAACTTCAAGACGGCATTTTCATCTCTAACATCAGCAAATTAATTAGATCAGCAGGTTCTAAAGCACGAATATGTGCCACACGTGTGCCCGCCCAAAATGCCGCAAAATGCTGCTCATCTTGCGCACCTGCCGTTTGATGCAGTTGTTTCGCCAAATCATAGGTATATGGATAAGGAGGCACTTGAGGTCGTTTTGGTTGATCGACTTGGGTATGCCAATGATTCACTAAACCACGTGCTGGACGGCCTGAAATACTGCTGGTAATTTGGGTAATGGGTTGTTGAAATAAGGCTTTACGATAAGCCGAACTTGCATTGGAACTTTTACATTGAATAAAAGCAGTGCCCATTTGTACAGCACTTGCCCCAAGATTTAACATTTTGGCAGCATGTTGACCATTCATAATACCGCCCGCTGCCACAATCGGTAATTGACAATGGGCTTTAAATAACTGCACCAAATCTTTGGTGGTAATGGCGCTATCTACATACTGATTAAATATACCACGATGCCCACCTGCTTCAATGCCTTGCGCGATAATCACATCAATTCCGGCCGCTTCAATGGCTTTGGCTTCAATTAAATTGGTTGCTGACACCATAGTGACAATACCTGCAGCTTTTAGCGCTTGGATTTGTTGTGGATGCGGAACACCAAAATGAAAACTGACCGCTTTGGGGCGTGTTTCAAGGACCACTTTGAGATAGTCATCGTTGTCTAAAAAACTGGGGTAAATACAGGACAATGCCGTGGGTGCTGTAGCTTGATAACGGCTAAAAAAAGGCGCCATGTAATCGAGCCAAGCTTGTGCTTGATTGGCATCTAGCTCAGTGGTTTGATGACAAAAGAAATTGACTTGAAAAGGTGCATCCGTTAAAGCTTGGGTGGCTAAAATTTGTTGTAAAGCTTGGGTTGGGGTACTAGCACCTAAACCTAACGCACCTAAGCCGCCAGCATTACTGACCTCTGCTGCAAGTTGCGGGGTGGTCACACCTGCCATAGGGGCTAAAAATATGGGATGTTTGAATTGTAATAATTCTTGTAAGGTCATATCAATGCTCCTGTATTGCTGCTTACTTTGCCAAGGTTTAGGTAATTAAGCAACGCATCTGTCGCATAAAATAACCAATATCATGGCGTTAAATGGTGGAGCTACAGTGCTAAAAAAAGCCCATCGAAATGGGCTTTTTGATTAACAACCAGTTAGTTTTTCAGGTTGTGGTTTTTCGTCTGGGAAGAAGAGTGGGCGTAGTTTTACCCCAAGGATGTTGCCAATAAAGGCAAATACCAGCCATAACCAGCCGTGTAAACTACCCGATGCGATCCCACTAAAGTAGGCACCAATGTTACAGCCATAAGATAAACGTGCACCATAACCGAGCAAAATACCGCCCACTACAGCTGCAATGAGTGAACGACGTGGAATGTTCAGATGAGGCGCGAATTTACCTGCAAGACTTGCGGCCAATAAAGCACCAAGCATAATGCCAAAGTTCATCATCGAGGTAATGTCATACCACAATGAATTGGCTAACGCTTTAGCATTGCTGGTTTTTTGCCAATATTCCCAAGAAGCGACATCAAATCCAACCAAAGCAGCGCCTTTAGCACCCCAAAGTGCCAATGCAGAGGTGACACCCCATGGACGACCTGCCAAAGCTAAGGTGGCAAAGTTAAGCAGGGTTAAAATAATACCACCCCAAACCAATGGCCATGGTCCTTGAATAAAGCGTTTCCAACCTTGATGCGCAGATACAGGTTCAACCTCTAAGCCACCATGACGTTTCTTTTCAAAAATGACAGTAATGGCTGCGATCACAGCAAATAACACCAAATTCATTAAAAGTGCTGGCATCACCCCAAAATTCTCAACCACTGAAAAAGGTTGAAAATGCGGTAGGGCAAACCACCATTCTACATGTGATGTGGCAATCACCGAACCAATACAGAAAAAGAGTAAGGTCACCAACATACGTGCGCTACCACCGCCTACGGTGTATAAAGTACCCGAAGCACAGCCACCGCCCAATTGCATACCAATACCAAAAATAAAGGCACCAATTGCAACAGACATCGAAATAGGGTTGACGTTACCGCGCACATCCTGACCAAATAATTCACCTGCACCTAAGGCTGGGAAAAAGAGCAGCACAGCCAATGCGAGCATAATCATTTGGGCACGTAAGCCACGACCACGACGTTGTTTAATAAATACACGCCAACTTGAGGTAAAACCAAATGAGGCATGATACAAAGTCATCCCCAAAGCGCCACCCACTAAAAATAGCAGTGCTTGATTAATACCGACGATTTGGTACGCACCAATGGTACCTATAAACAATAAAATAACAGCGAACCATACCGATTTATGTGATCGGTGTGCTGGAGAAGCAAGAATAGACATAATGCAGGAAAAAATAGCCACCAAAATAAGGGGCATATTGTAAGCCAATTTATATAAAAAAATATTATATAAAAGGGTATATTAAATAAAAAATTATTCAGTAATTCTGATTATTTTTATTAGAAAATTAGATATACAAAACGATATATACACTGGTTTTTTTTATCAAAAAAATAAAAGCCCCTGAAAAACAGAGGCTTGTTATCAAAAAATAAAATTACTGTTGGGCTTTTTCTTTTACATTCTCAGCACCTTGTTCAACCGCAGCGGCAGTTGCAGCAGTTGCATCTTTGGCTGCTTCTGTGGCGTTATGTGCGGCATTTTCAGCGTGTACCACCGCATTTTGCGCGGCTTGTTGGGTAGAAGTTGCGGCATTGTCGACTGCTGTAGCAGTTGCATTTGCTGCATTGTGAGTAGCATCTTGAATATCATGACCTGCTTGTTGAGCTGCATTTTCTAAATGCTGACCTGTGGTTGCGCCAGTTTCAGGGGGTGCTTCTTTACTACAACCCACCATCGCCACAGTTGCTGCTAAACCTAAAGCCAAAATTAATTTATTCATGTTGTATTCCTTATGATTATTGATCCATACCGGATGACAGGCAATATATGCTGAAAAAGCAAAAAAATAAAGTTGATAATTTGTTCATTAAATGTAAAAAAGGCCAAGTGCTAAAGTACTTGACCTTTTGTTGATGCTTAAGACTTATTGCCCAGATCGGATGATGTAATCAAATGCCGACAGTGATGCTTTAGCACCTTCACCTGTGGCAATGATGATT
>NZ_CANQLZ010000055.1 GCF_947624825.1 uncultured Acinetobacter sp. | reverse complement strand
CAACAAACCGTGTTCAAAAGTGGGGAATTGCTTGTATATGGCCTACAAATTTAACAACAAATGCTGCAACAGGCAAGCGAAGTAAAATTAAACTTGCCCCATTACTTCATTAGACCACTTCTGACTGACAATCCAAGCCTTGTTTAATCTTGCAATTAGCTCGGGTGATTTACCATTTAAATTAGCATATTCAAAACCAACCACCAAATTAAGCAGCTTACCTAAACGCCCTTCTTGCTGCATAATTGCATCTTTAATTTCTTGGGTTAAAGGCAGCTCTTCCATTAGCTCAGCCATTTCCATCCCCATCATTAAATCCATCATCGACATAAGCCCTAGCATAAATGCTGAACGTGGACAGATGTCTTTAGTGCCCGCTGCTAAGCGTTCGCACATGTGTGCCCGTGTTAGCACTTGTGGCAAAAGTAAACGACTTGCAGGCCCGTTATTGGCCAACATCACAGTGGTTACTATGCCTCTTACCCTTTCTAAACCTAGAGTATTTAAGGCTTGGTGAATGGTTGTTATTTCATTGCGACGCCGCAAAGCCGAAGAATTTACGTATTTAAGTAACATAAATGCTAACTGCGGGTCTTGAGCTATTAAATTTTCTAATGCTTGGTAATTAGGAATGGCTGACTGTAATTCCGATAAAATACGAAGCTGAGCACCATGATTACTACCACGGCCTTTGCGCGACGTTTCTTTATGCACTTCAGGACGAGCATAAAAATAACCCTGAAACATTTCAAAACCCATGGCTTTAAAACGGTTAAAAGTGTCTAAATCTTCAACTTTTTCAGCCAGCAAACGTATACCACGTTGCCTATATTCATTTAGATCTTTTTCAAGCACAGGTTCAAATAAATCAACTTTGATAATGCTAGCAACTTCTAACAAGGGGCGAGTGCTATCATTAAGAATAAAATCATCTAAGGCAACGTCATAACCTAACTCACGTACTTTTTTTAATGCCGCCACAATCTCAGGTTCACCTGTCACACTTTCTAAAACTTCAACCACCACCTGTTCAGGGTAGGGCGGTAATAGTTCAGGTTTTAAGATCCATTCTTTAGGTGCATTAAAAAAAAGTTTACGATTGCCAATAAGGTTTTTTAACCCTGTTTCTAAAAAAGTTGCATTAATAACTCTGGCTGTCGCCATTAGTTGATCATCTACCTGAGCAAACGTTGCTGTTGCACTTGATCGATAGAGTAATTCATCAGCAATGTGATTCATATTGGCATCACAAATGGGCTGTAATGCAATGCAATAATTCTCTTCTGCTAATTCAACTTCCTTAATTTTGCTCATCTTTTTTTACCCTAAAAATTTATAATCAAGTACAACTAATGGTATCTATTATTATTTACTATTCTTTTACTAAACTAGAAGTATATTAAAAAAAACTATGGCTTGCGACATAAGTTAACACAGTATTGCATATTTACGTGTTTTTCTAGCAATAGAGAGGCCAAAGATAGCTGACTAGGCCGCAGTTTTGTTACTATGTAGGCTTAATTTTGAGGTTACTTACATCGTGAAACAATTTATTGATTTTATTCCACTTTTATTATTCTTTATCGTTTTTAAAATAGAACCAAGGGAAATTGAATTTTTAGGACAAACTTGGCTTGTTGGTGGTATTTTTAGCGCAACGGCCATGCTAATTGCAAGTTCAGTGGTGGTTTATGGTGTTTTGTTTTCACTGTACCGGCGTTTAGAAAAAAGGCAGTGGTTAACGCTGCTTGGTTGTATTTTATTTGGTGGTTTAACCCTTGCTTTTCAAAGTGAAACTTTTTTAAAGCTAAAATCACCGGTCGTTAACTGGTTGTTTGCATTAGCTTTTGTAGGCAGCCATTTTATTGGTAAACAGCCTTTAATTCAGCGAATGATGGGGCATGCCATTACTTTACCCGATAAAATTTGGGTTAAGCTTAATATTGCTTGGGTCGCTTTTTTCTTTATTTCTGGTGCTGCTAATTTATTTGTTGCCTTTACTTTTCATGCCATTTGGGTAGATTTTAAAGTTTTTGGTAGCTTGGTCATGACATTAATATTTTTTATTGGGCAGGGAGTTTTTATAGCAAATTACAATAAAAAGGCGCTTGCACTTGAAAATAAAAAAACTAATGGTGGTAGTTAATCAACCTTAGTTTTACTGCCCTTAAAGTTATAGAATTGTTGTGCGGTACGACCACTATAAGAAGCGCGAGCCTGTGCAAAGCGTCGTGCTTCTTGCAATAGTTCCTGCCAGTCACCTTGATAACCTTCAAAATAGCTTTCAACAAGGGTTAGGTAGTCACCTAAATTACCTTGGTAAAATGAAAGGCTTAAACCAAACCTATCGGCTAAAGAAATTCGCTCTTCTACACTGTCGCTAAGGTGTAATTCACCACGCTCACCCACCGTCATGTTTTGGTTGTCGCTCATGTATTCAGGCACTAGGTGGCGGCGGTTGCTTGTTGCATAAACGCATATATTTTCTGGTGGTGTTTCTAGCGAACCTTCCATAATACTTTTTAAGCCTTTATAACCACTTTCGCCTGCTTCAAAGCTAAGGTCGTCACAAAAAATAATAAAACGGTAAGGTAGGTGTTGCAGCTCATCTGAAATTTCAGGCAACCAGTTTAGGCTTTCACGTGGAATTTCTATTATTCTTAGATTATCAATAAAGTAGCGCGCTAAAAGTGCCCTAATCAGTGAGCTTTTACCCGTACCACGGCTGCCCCACAGCAAAACATGGTTACAAGCTTTGCCAGTAATAAACTGTTCAGTGTTCTTTATTAATGCAGTTTTTTGGCGATCAATGCCCAATAATTTTTCTAAGGGAATGGCTGAAAATTCAACAAGAGGCTTTAAACGTTTGCTTTGAACTCGCCAAACAGCACCCTTGGCTTTTTTCCAGTCAATTTCAGACGCATTCATTATTTACTGAATCCTTAGTTAGTGATGATGTGATTTTATTGGTGTATTCATAGTTGATACTAAGTTGGATGGATACTAAAATAATACCTATATTTCGTTTACCGTACAAGTTGTAGAGTCATGTTAAAAGCCTATAAATACCGCCTTTATCCAAGCCGTGAACAGCGAGTGTTGATTGAAAAAAACAGCGGACTACGTGTGGCTAAAAGAAGTGAATAGTCAGTCGTTATTAAATGCCTTGCTTAACGTCCACACGGCTTTTACTAACTTTTTTAAAGCCCGTGCTAAGTTTCCACTATTCACGAAAAAGTACGCAACAGCCGCCTTGATTTACAGCATAAAATTACCCATAGTCTGATTCGTGAAAACCAAGCAACCAGCTATGCATTGGAAGATTTAGCTGTAAAGAACATGGTAAAGAACCGCAAACTTGCCAAATCCATCAGCGATGTTAGCTGGGGTCAGTTTGTAACCCTGCTGACCTACAAAGCGAGCTGGTATGGTAAAAATATTCTAAAAGTCGGCCGGTTCTTTGCCAGTAGTAAAATTTGCTCGCATTGTCAGTACAAACTAGACAAGTTGCCTTTGTCAGAACGTGATTGGACGTGTACTAACTGCCACACACACCATGACCATGATCTCAATGCCAGCATCAATATACGCCAACAGGCGTTAGCTGATCTAGCAGGGCTTGCTAGTGTATAAAGCGTTCCTCTAGGCCAAAACTCATCAGCGTGAGTGGCCTAGCGAAAGGTGGCAGCTCTAAGCTGTTATAGGTCGCAAAGATTCCCCCATCAAAGCCTAAAGGCTTGATGGTGGGAGTAAGTCAAGCGTTATAAAAGCGACCGCCTGCTTTGGCGTCACGGGTATAGTAGTTAAACCAAGTTAAAATTCTGCATTTTCCTTGGCTTAAAATAGCATCTTTGGCTTCAAGTTTAGCCAGTAGCTTATAGCCAATAGGGTTAGGGTAGTTAATCGAGCTGCAGTAAGCATTGAGTTCAGTGGTTAAATTAAGCAGGGCTAAAATTTCATCTTTGGCAATAAGCCCTGGGTTTTTCCAGCTATTAACCATGTAAGAAGCTTTAGCAGGGTGAGAAATTTTAGAGTGAGGCAAATGCAGTTCTGCTTTGGTTGCACCTGATAACGACTGAGTAAAGACTAGGCGTGCTTTTTCTTCTGTTAATTCAACAATTTTTTGACTACCGGGTACATTGTCGGGCACATCAATAGGTTGAGCATCATAGTAAAATTCAATTTTATCGCCAGTGGGTGCGCTCTTTTTAGCGGTCTTATCAACATTTTTTTCACTATCAATTGAAAGCTTGACTGGTGGTAGTTCCTGACTTTTACGTTGCAGGTTAAACTCATCAGCCACCTGTTTAATGGTTGGCAGCATGTGAATACCCCAATTTATATGGGAGTATTTAACTTCATTAAATGTATGATCCGCTTTCTCTTTTAATTCATTCATCGTACGTATCCTTAAATCTAGGTTGTAGTTGACATCTTCGGCCTGTTTAATCGAAAGCCAGACCAAACGCCCATAATTGGGTGCTCATGTCTAAGTGCAGAAGCAAAAATATTACTACGACATTTAACATCGCAATCTTGCATAACTTAACAACCCGATTGACGGAAAAAATTAAGGCACAGAAGCTTCGACTGATTTGCCTTGATTTTTAACTCACAATGTTTTGATGTGGCCAGTAGTATTCATGGTCGAAATTCTATCACAAAACAACAGGGTAAAAAAACACTACTGTTTTAATTCCTCTGATTGCACCTTTCTTACTGTTTTTTTGCACTAAGCCTGAAGAATTAGGCAAAAAAAGCCCTGAACGTTAAGTTTTACTGGCAAAGCGATTAAGGAAAATGGATAGGTTTTTACTTATTTTAATGATTGGTAATGTAATAGCACTTGCGACTAAAGAAGCATGAAAGCACAATGCACACTGCAAAAAGCATAACAAGAATAATGCACTGCCAGTGAAAGCCCTACATAAAAATAACGATAGCCACTTTTGGGCCTAGCTAGTTTTGTCTTTTTTTTACTCATTATTCTTGGAGATTTACTATGCAACTTCTGCTTAGGCAGTTAACAATTAATCTACGTTTGTGGCTAATTTTGGGTCTTGCTATCATCGCAATGGCTTTGGTTAGTTTTCTTGCCATGCAGCAAGAACGTAATGCCATTTCAGAACAAAAAAATTTACAGCTAAGCCAGTTGCTAGAACTAAGTCATGACACGCTTAACTATTTTTACCAGCAGGTACAGCAAGGTGAAATGAGTCAAGCTGAAGCCAAGCAAAGAGCCTTTGCTATCGTTAAAAGCTTTCGCTTTACAACCAGTAACGATAAAGACTATTTTTTTATTCTTGATAAGCAAGGGCTGGCTGCCATGCACCCTAACCCAGCATTAGAAAATACTAATATGAGGGACACTAAAGACGCTGATGGGTTTGCTTTTATTTACGATGTTTTAAATAAATCTAACCAAACCAATCAAGGTAGCTCTAATTATACTTGGACGAAACCTGGTTTTTCTGGCCCTGTTGCCAAACTTGCTCGCTTTCAAAATTTTCAGCCTTGGGGCCTTGTTATTATTAATGGTGTTTACCTTGATACTGTACAAAGCTTGTTATGGGAGCATGCGGTTAGAATTATTGTAACGTTTATTATTACTATGGTAATTATGGCTGCCCTTATTTTATTTGTTATTGCTTCTATTAAGCAGCCTTTACGTAGCATGTTACTAAGAATGCGCGACATTGGTGATGGTAATGGTGATTTAACGCACCGCTTGCCACTTGAAGGTAAGGATGAGCTGACTCAAATTAACAAGGCTTTCAATACTTTTATTGAAAAAATTCAAGGGTTAGTGCAACAAACCCATCAGTCTTCTTTATCTGTTTCAGCTGCTGCTGAAGAGCTTTCAGCTGTAACACAACAAAGTTCGCAAACCATTTATCAACAAAGCCTTGAAACAGATCAAGTGGCTACGGCTATGAATGAAATGACAGCTACAGTACAAGAAGTAGCGATTAATGCTAGTCAGGCTGCTAATGCTGCTAGAAATGCGATGAGTGAAGCAGGCAAAGGTGAAGAGCGCTTAAAGGCAACACTTAACACCCTTGCAGATTTAGATGATAGCCTTCAGCAAACAGCCATAACACTTGACCATTTAAAAGAAGGCACTGAAAACATTAGTATTATTATGGATGTTATAAGTTCTGTTGCAGAGCAGACTAACCTTTTAGCTTTAAATGCGGCCATTGAAGCAGCACGCGCAGGTGAACATGGGCGTGGTTTTGCCGTTGTAGCAGATGAGGTGCGTGGTTTAGCAGCAAGAACCCAGCAAAGCACGACCGAAATTCATGCAACAATTGAACGCTTAATTAAAGAAGCCGATGCTTCGTATAATTCGATGTCTGAAAGCAGCAAAAAAGCCGCTGAAACCATTAGCCATGCTAGAGAAACTGCTAGCTCGCTTGATTTAGTGGGTGAAGCTATTCAGCTTATTACGGATATGAATATTCAAATTGCCAGTGCTGCAGAACAGCAAGCCGCTGTTGCTGATGAGATTAACCGTAATATTGTTAATATTAATGACCTTTCTCAGCAAAATAAAGAAGGTTCTGAACATACAACGCAAGCAAGCAATGATTTAGCTAAATTAGCAGAAATGCTAAGTGCCCAAGTAAATGAATTTAAGACTTAATTTTAAATATTGATTAATATAAACGAGACCATTGTAGTTTAATGGTCTCGTTTTTTATAACCAGAAAATTATAACTAAAAAGTTAGCAAGATTAATCCTGCCCCAGATTATTTAAATCATAAAAACTGTGTTTTTTTCTCATAGGATACCTTGTAGGATAATTACAAAAAATTCATTATTTGTAATAGGCTAGTGTAAAATCCAGATTGAGTTGTGGTATTTTTATAACGAAAATTCTGATTTTTTGTTTGGGTTTTCTAAGGTTTTTTAGCTTAAAATAAATGTGCTTAAATCTTTGTAATTTATAGGTTTTTTAGTGATTTGGCTATTTTTAAAAGCTGTTTAAGGTGGTAGAAAAAAACAGTATAGGACTTTTTAAAAAAATCTAAAAATATTGGAGTTATAAGGTAATGATTAAAAATCTAGGGTTTAAAGCCTTTAAGCTTGTTGAATTAATACTACAAAACACTTGATAAGTGCCTTACTAAAGTATATTTGACGGATGCATTATTAAAGTACATTATACGCTGCATCTCGCAAGCCAGAGCGCATTAATTTAGCGTTCCTAAGTAAATGAAAGATTACTCAATGATTAGCTTAGTGTTATGAGCACCCAAAAGGTACTTTAGCGGGGCTGCGAAAACCAATGATACGTCTTATCTATCGATTATCGGCACTTAAAGTGGTAACAAGTCCGCATTAATGCCTCCTGCAACAGCAGGTTGTACGGGTAGTCGGTGCTCAAACTCATTATATTCTTTGAAGGATTGACCATGTCAACTTACCAGAACGAAATTAAGGCAATTGCCGCTCTTAAAGAGAAAGCCGGAAATGGTTGGAGTGCAATTAACCCCGAATCTGCAGCGCGTATGCGTATTCAAAACCGTTTCCAAACCGGTTTAGACATTGCTAAGTATACTGCTGCCATCATGCGTAAAGATATGGCTGAGTACGATGCCGACTCATCTGTTTATACCCAATCATTGGGTTGCTGGCACGGTTTTATTGGTCAGCAAAAACTAATTGCGATTAAAAAGCACTTAAAAACCACCAACAAGCGTTACCTCTACCTTTCAGGTTGGATGGTTGCTGCATTGCGTTCTGAGTTTGGCCCATTACCTGACCAGTCAATGCACGAAAAGAATTCTGTTGCTGCACTTATCGAAGAGCTATACACCTTCCTACGTCAAGCTGATACACGTGAACTAGACTTACTTTTCACTGCATTAGACAAAGCACGTAAAGCAGGCAACGCTGCTGAAGAAAAATCTTTGTTAGACCAGATTGAAAACTTTGAAACTCACGTTGTACCTATTATTGCTGACATCGATGCAGGTTTTGGTAACGAAGAAGCCACTTACCTAATGGCTAAGCAGATGATTGAAGCCGGTGCTGCTGCTATCCAGATTGAAAACCAAGTATCTGACGAAAAGCAGTGCGGTCACCAAGACGGTAAAGTAACCGTTCCTCACGCTGACTTCCTAGCTAAAATTAACGCTGTACGTTATGCCTTCCTAGAACTAGGCGTAGATGACGGTGTTATCGTGGCACGTACTGACTCTTTAGGCGCAGGCTTAACAAAGCAAATCGCAGTAACTAATGAGCCAGGCGACTTAGGCGACCAGTACAATAGCTTCCTTGATGGTACTTTCATCAGCGATGCAAGCGAAATTGAGAACGGCGACGTTGTTATCAAGTCTGATGGTAAGCTATTAAAGCCTGCACGTTTAGCAAGTGGCTTGTTCCAGTTCCGTAAAGACACAGGCATTGACCGTGTTGTTCTGGACTGCATCACTTCACTGCAAAACGGTGCTGACTTACTGTGGATCGAAACTGAAAAACCACACGTTGGTCAGATCGCTGAAATGGTTAACGAGATCCGTAAAGTTGTTCCTGATGCGAAACTGGTTTACAACAACAGTCCATCATTCAACTGGACTCTGAACTTCCGTCAGCAAGTGTACGATGATTGGGCAGCAGCTGGTAAAGACGTTTCTAAATACGATCGTGAGCGTCTGATGAGCGCTGACTACGATGGTACAGAATTGTGTGACGAAGCGGATGCTCGCATCCAGAGCTTCCAGAAAGATGCATCGCGTGAAGCGGGTATCTTCCACCACTTGATCACTCTACCTACTTACCACACGGCTGCCTTGTCTACAGACAACCTAGCTAAAGGTTACTTCGGTGAGCAAGGTATGTTGGCTTATGTTGAAGGCGTTCAGCGTAAAGAAATCCGTCAAGGTATTGCGTGCGTGCGTCACCAAAACATGGCAGGTTCTGACATTGGTGATAGCCATAAAGAATACTTCTCTGGTGAAGCAGCACTTAAAGCCAGTGGTGAAGATAACACTATGAACCAGTTCGATAACGTTTAATCGAATAGTTCAGTTGTCTTAAGGTTATGTGTTGCATCAGTTTATTCTAATTAGCACATTTACCTTGTAAAAAAACCCCAGCCTAGGCTGGGGTTTTTGTTGTAATTTTAACTTTCATGCTCCAAATACTTTTTAATGTAAGATTTTAGCTGGCTTAAGTTAGTTACTTCTTTATTGAAGAATTCAAGGCTATCAATTCTCTGTGCAATGTGTGTAATGTGTTTGTTAATTTCTAGTTCTGATGCTTTTGTGGTTTTTTTATGAAAACGCTGATACAAAAGATTCTCTTTAGAGTTTTCATGCAAAATTTCGGTGTACTGTGATCGCAGTTTTTGAAATTGACGATTGAGTAATTGCGTTGCATCTGCCACATCTCCACCCAATCCTTCCAAAGGTGATTTGCCTATGTATTGGGTATAAAAAGAAAACAGGGTGATGATGTCATTACTATCTCTTGCTTTAATAAGCTCACTCATCTGGTGATTTTTTTCTTGGCTAGCCTCTTCATTTTGTTCACGATCTGGGTGAATAACACCTGCTATTTGACGGAATAACTTTTTAATGGAGGTACTTTTCATCAGTTTATTCAGGTTTTTTTCATCATCCTTGATCTGCTGCTCAAATGCTTCTTGCTGATTTAAAAATTCATAGTATTCTAAATCTGGCTCAATATAAGAAAATAGGTCTTCAACTATTTTTTCCGCTTCAATATAACTATTGTCATCGTCATCGTCATCGTCATCGTCATCTTGACAAGCATCAAACATCCTAAAGCGCATTATTAAACTACTTTCCAACGCCTGATTGAGAGGAGCTAGATCAATACCATCAGCAAAGGGGTTATTTGTGAGGGTGTCTAGGTGGTTAAGTATCCATTCCATTAGCAGTTCGTGTTGCGGTTCTGCTAAAGATTTACGACTATAAAAAACCAATAGTTTCTCACAATTTTTATACAAGGTTGCAATGTGAGCTTTTTCTTGGTCTTTAATTGATTCAGTAACGTGCTGTGCGAAAGTTTTAATTTTATTGCGTAAGCGGTCGTTTTTATTTTGTTGATTAGTAACCCTTTGCCATGCCTCGTTAAATAGTTTTTCATTAGATAAGTGCGAGTGCTTGGTGGATTTAGCATTTTTTTTGCAAGTAGTAATATTCATCATACATAAACTCTGTGCTTTGGTGAGTGAAAAATAGTGAAGCTAAGGCTAAACTGCTTTAAAATCTGGGGCATAGGCTAAAACACTGTAACACATACTTTTTACAAGACTAAAATAGGTAGCCAAATTAATGCTGATTGGCTAAAAGAAATGCCCGCCATTCTTCTAATAGGTAGGCAAAATCATCTAGGCCACATTCTGCTTTAGCTGCATCTTCATCCATTTTTAAGTGTTGTTCTTCTAAGCTTGCTGGATCATAGCCATTGTATTCATCATTTGCTAAGTTCTGCTCACCTAAAAGCCAATTAGCTATAATTAAACAACTGTCAGCTGTTAGGGTAATTTGAAATTCAGCATCATGGCTTAGGTACTCACCTTGGTTGCCTTGCTTAATATTTGTGATTACCTGCAATAAACCATCTAAAACTTCAATGGATTGACGCTGCTGGTTATTAAGCCAGCGTTCAAGGGCTGTTAGTTCACCATTAAGCTCAAGAGAGCACTTGCCATCACGGTCACGAATCAAATCAAATTCCATTGCTATTAACCTTTATTATTTAGGTAGAAAAGCCCCATCTTTCAGGTTGGGGGGTAAGGCTGCCATTTTTAAGGCTAACTTAGTCTATTTTATTGCTCATTGCATTTTTTTAACTGATAAGCAAATGAGTTCAACGATTGATTAGCGAATTAACTTCTGTATAGTAAAATAAAACAAGGCATCAGACCCAGTAAAATTAGTCGCTTATGCTAGCAGTAGTGTTTGTTACTAATCTAGTCTGCTAGGCTAATTCTTAGCGCCAAAGGCAGTAATAAAAGTAATGCTGAACCTTGAACTATTACCTAGAGCAATAGCAGGCTTTGTGAAAATAATTAACAGGATATTAAATGAGTTCAATCACTGATGAAGAGTTACGAATAATTGAAGCCTTGTCATCTGTCAATATACCTGATGAGGTTTTTCGTAACAGTAATATTAGTTATCTTGTCGATGATATGATTAAAGATCAAACGGCAGTGGATTTAAATAGCAAAAAGTTAGCACAGTTATTTTTAAGCAACCAAGAAGAAGGTGTTGTTAGTCAGGGTGTAGAGGCTAACATTAGTCCACTTCAAGAAAAATCTACTCATTTAAAAGAATTAATTGAAAATTTAGAAAAAAAATCTTCTCAGTTATTGATTATAAATATCACTTTATCAAAGGTTATAAATGATCAACAAAAAAACCTATTAAGTCAAAAAAATCAGCTTATAGAGCAACAGCAGCAGGTTGATACTTTTGGTCAAAGATTAGTTGAAACAGAAAAAATAGTAAAAAAACAAACTAAAGAATTAGCAGATTTCAGTTTACAATTATTGAAAAATGAAAAAAAAATAGAAGATTCAAGCAATGCATTAATATGGGATTTAGAGCAAAAAATCTATGATTCTAATGAGCAATGCCTAGATCAATTAAATGCAGGATTTGCTGAACAGCAAGAATTTTATAATACATTTGAACAAGAAATTATGGATTTTGTATCAGATAAATTTCAAGAAGTAAAAGATGAACAAGAGAGCTTATCTACTGATATTGATGAGACCAGTGTAAAGTTAGAAAATAAATTAAAAGAATTTTTTTCTAGTGATATTAATGAAAGTGCATCAAAGCTAGAAGAGCAGCTAAAAGAATGCTTTTATAATGATATTAACCAAGTTACTTCAAAGCTAGAAGAGCAGCTAAAAGAATGCTTTTATAATGATATTAACCAAGTTACTTCAAAGCTAGAAGAGCAGTTAAAAGAAGATTTGGATTTAATTAACAAAAACAATGATGAACAAAGCTTGGTTTTTTCTGAAAAAATAGAAAAAGAAAAGCAAGGTTTAAAGACTAAAATAGAAGCGGTGAGTTTAATAGCGGAAGATACAGCAAACAAAAAAATTAAAAATATAGCGATGATATTACAAAGAAAAATAAACTCTCAGCAAGCTCAACAAAAATTACTGGCAGATAATCAAAAAAAGCTATTAGCTAGTTTAGAATCAAAGTTTAAAAAGTTAAAAACAATTAATTTAGATCTTTTAAAATCATACAATGATCAGAAAGTAAGCAATAAAAAAATAAATACAGCAATGATAGTGACGGCTGGTTTAGCCTTGGTTTCAATTGGCTGGCAGATTGTTAGTTTATTTTAATTTTACTGATTTTTCCCTCCACTCTAACGCAGTGTTAAGTGAAGGGAAAAAATAAAACAGATTAGATATTAACACCATGCTGGCTAGCTAAAGCTGCTAAACCACCACTAAAGCCTTGCCCAACGGCTTTAAATTTCCATTCTTCATTGTGGCGATACAGCTCACCAAAAATCATGGCTGTTTCAGTTGAGGCATCTTCAGATAAATCAAAACGTGCAATTTCAACGTTGTCATCATTGTTTATAATACGCATAAATGCATTGTTTACTTGACCAAAGTTTTGCTTGCGCTGGTCAGCATCATGAATAGTAACAGCAACCACTAGCTTTTTGACATCTGCAGGCACTTTAGAAAAATGAATTTTTATTTGTTCATCGTCACCATCACCTGCACCGGTCAGGTTATCACCTTGGTGTTCAATACTACCGCATGGGCTATTGGCGTTGTTAAAGAAAATAAAATGCGCATCAGAAATAACTTTACCTGCTTCATCAACCATAAATACTGAAGCATCTAGGTCAAATGCTGAGCCATCTGTGGCGCGTGCATCCCAGCCTAACCCAGCCATAGCTACGCTCATGGTTGGTGCTTCTTTTGAAAGAGAAACGTTGCCACCTTTGGATAGAGAAACTGCCATTGTACGTACCTTTTAATGTTGTTTTGTTAACTTTATTTATTAACTTTAAGTGAGTGTTTTACTAATAAACGAGTAAATAATACTGACACCCCCGCACTCAAAGCACAAGGTTTTTCGTGATTTTTGTAAATCGGATTACCGCTGCAAAACTTTTGCATTCACTGTGTAAATAATGGCTTCAATACGGCGGTTTATACTGTGTGCTTGGGCATTGTCATTTATATCAAGTAGGCGTGATTTGCCATAGCCTTTGCCTGTTACTCTTGTTGCATTAATCTGGTATTCATTGACTAAAATATTAACCACTGATTGGGCACGTTTGGTTGAAAGTTGTAGGTTGTATTCAGCTGATGCCGGTGCCGATGTATGACCGCCTAGCTCTACTGAAGTCTTTGGGTTAGCCTTCATAAAATCAGCTACTTTTTTAATTTCATCATAATAAATTGGATCAATGTAAGCAGAATCATTAGGGAAAAGTATATTAACTTTCATTGAAACAATGAATTGTTCAACAATAGTGCAGCCATCGTCGTTGACTAGGTGGGTGATGGGTGTATTAGGGCAAAGGTCTAAACGGTCAATAACACCATCCTTGTCTGAATCTAACTCTGGTTCAGAAATAATGATTGTTTGTACTGGTTTGTGGGGGGGGATAAAGCTAATTTCACTTGTATAAAACTGGTAGCGAATTCCACCTTTAATGCCATAATCAGTAAAGCTTTTGCTCATGCCTTGATAAGCAGCGCCTTCTGCAAATAACGACCAACGCGCCGCAAAGGGTAGGCTTGCCCCTAACCCTGCATTCACCACAGAGTGGCCATCGGCAGGTGTAACGCTTTTAAAGCCAGCAAAGGTATAAAGGTGATTTTTTTCAGTAAAGCGGTACATTAAATCTATGCCAAAGCGGTATTCATTACTTCCCTTAGCAAGCGTTGAAGCACGGCTGTAATCTTGTGTTGCCCATTCTATTCGGGTACCCCAAGACGGGCTAAAAAGTACACCAATTTCTAGGCCTGGGCCATCACCATCTTCAATGTAATCATACATAGCCGCTTCTTTTTTCTTGCTATCGGTTACCAGTGATTCATAAAAGCCGCCAATATAAACACCTTCCTGAGCTTGTAACAAAGCAGAGTAGGCAAACATAGCGCCACTGATTAGAAGAATTTTACTGGTATGCACTCTAAACCTCAAAATTTAATAAAAATAAAAAACGGCATAAAGCAAAATGCTTTATGCCGTTGTGCTAACTTATCTTTTAAACTGATTATTGGTTAATCATTAGTATTCCATAGGCTGACTATCGTGATCAAGAGTCTCTGAATAGTTGTTATTTGAAGCATCAGAGTCATTTAATCCTGTTAAATGACTGTCAGTCTGATCGCTTTCAATGCTTTCTGTCCAGTTTTCAGAAGGCATCATATTCTCCACTTCACTCTCGGTTGTTTTAACCCAGCCAAGGTCCTGCTGCATACTGCTAACCATCATTAAATCTGTATCAGCATTAAGGCTATCATTAGTTTCATTGCTTGCTTGATTAGCACCAAAATCATCTGTTTCTGGTGTTTCTGGTGTTTCTGGTGTTTCTGGTGTTTCTGGTGTTTCTGGTGTTTCTGGTGTTTCTGGTGTTTCTGGTGTTT
>NZ_CANQLZ010000054.1 GCF_947624825.1 uncultured Acinetobacter sp. | reverse complement strand
ATAGTTTGTGTGGTAACTCACTTATCAACGCAGTCATCTTTTTTTTCAACTGAATGTCTTATCCATGATTCGGGTTAATATAAATAATGGGGCTTTACGCCCCATTTGGTAAATTGTTAATTTTTTAGATGTGAATAAAACCACTTAATTAACGAATCTCTATCTTCAAATCGTGGGGCTTGTGATAAATCAATGTTGCAAACCTCATTGGCTTTTAGACTACAGATAAGATCAAAATTGTTTTTTAAAACAAAATTATTTAAATCACCCAGATGGAATTCTTTAACAAATTCTATAATTTTTTCAAAATTCTTTAATTTAGCAAGGTGTGGTCGCTCTTTTACAAAACTGTAAATTTGAATGGTGTGTATCAAATTAGCCATCGCTACTACCCTATATTCATTATATGCAAAAAATATGTTAATGTTATTTTAATAAAGTTTAAATACCAATATAATTCAATAAGTTAGTTGAAATAAATTATAGGTACAGTCTTATTTATATTAGCTATTAAGTCAACCTAAAAAGTAGCCTTTTAAAATAAAAAAACCAGACAAAAGAAAGCCCTCTATTGAGGGCTTTTCCAATTTTTGTTCATATATCATTCACTGCTATACACTCAATCATATAAAGCAACTTGTAGGTTGCTAATAGAATCTTGTTCAAGTGATGTGTATATGAATAACATAGCGAGCAAGTCAAATTTACAGGGATATCCACGCAAACGCTAAATTTGCCTGTAGTGTCATTTTCAGCCCAAGAGTGAGAAGCTCTGTTTAAAACTTGACTGTGGTTGCAAACTTTAACGTCCTTGGGGCACCTAAAAATAAGTAATCATCGCCCATATAATCACCTACATCGCGCCAATACTGCTTATTAAATACATTATCAAGGGCAATCTGACTTTCAAATGCATAGCCTCGCCAAGTAAAAGCATAATCGCTACTCAAATCAAATACGCTATAAGCAGGTGCTTTGACCGTAGCTGCTTTATTGGCAAACTTACTCGCGCTATAACGCATATCGGCAGCCACACTTAAACCTGAGATATGTGGCACATGATAACGTCCTTGTAAATTGACACGTAGTTTTGGCACATTTTGTAAGGCATCTAAGCCGCTCACACCGGTCACTTTGGCATCGATCCAAGTGGCTTGACCACGAAGTTCAAGGTTTGAAATCAGATCTGCATTTAAGCCAAGCTCAACCCCACGACTGCGCTGTTCACCTTGTGTCACAAACCAAAAGACATCATCAATAGCTTGAGCGTATTGATAGTCTTGACCAAGATCAAACAGGCTAACGCTTAAATCCCAGCGCTGTGCTTGGTGTTTAACGCCCAATTCATATTGCTTTGATGAGCGTGGTGCTAAGCTCAATAGCGCATTTTCGGCATACCACGGCGCTACAGCACCATCACTCAAGCCCTGTTTGTAAGACACATAGCCATGTGTTGCATCAGCGATTTGATACATCAAAGCCAGTTGTGGCAAGAATTTACTGATTTGAGTATCACGTTGTAATTGTTGATTCACATCATGGGCTTGTTCATCCAAGTGCAACCATTTACCGCCAATAACAGCTGACCATTTTGGGTGCCAACGTAGTTGATCCATGAGATGTAACGCAAACTGTTGACTTTTTAAAGCTGTATAACGCGCACCTAACTCTGCTGTGGTAGGACGTACAGCACTATTGGCTTGAGTGGCATTGCCTAAACCTACCCATGCATTGATTGGCTCATGTTGCTGATGACGTTTATTGGTCATCTGTGCAGCAATCATTAACTGATGCTGCACTGCTGCTGTGTCTACTTCACCGTTTAATGTGGTGCCCAATTGTAAGGTGCGCCGTGTATCATTCGGGCTTTGAAAATCATATAAATCATAACGTCCCTCTTGATCAAACTGATTGCCTAAACCACTGATTTGACAGGCTTCGCTATAACAGCCCCATGGGAAGCTACTATAATCATCCACCACCACTTGACTAAAGCTTGCATTGGCTTGAAGCGCCCACCCATTATGCAGAGTATGTATATATTTCAGTTGTGTGCTCAGACTGTCATTTTTCACTGGTTTAGACCATGCTTGTTGTCCCAAAGCACGATCCCAAGCAATCCCTGTTGGCAACTGGCCATTAAATAGCTGATAACCTGCCACCGAATATTGGCTTTGCTGCTGCCACTCGCTATCAAACTCAATTTTTTGCTGTGGACTGAGCTGGTAATCCAGTGCAATAGCAGCAAAGTAGCGTTCGCCATCTGCTTCTTGAATATAGGGTTTTAATTTTTGTGTTGCCAAATTAATGCGATAGCCCCATTGTGCATCTGTACTGAGCTCACCAATATCAAGATGCGCGCCCATTTGACCGTATTCGTTGGCGTTTAAGCTCAGGCTTTTTATAGTTTCGGGACGTTTGGTGACATAGTTCACCACCCCCCCCGGGGTTGCCATGGGACTATTGAGTGCAGCAACTCCTTTTAAAATTTCGACCTGTTGTTTATTTTCAAACGCAATATTTTGCTCACCACGTACGGTTTGCCCATTAATCAAGTAACTGTTACTGCTATCTAAAGCAAAGCCACGCGATATGATATTGCCATAATAGCCAATCGGGATATAACCATCGCCTAAACTGCTATCTTGCTGGGCTAAATCACTGAGCGTCTGAATGCCTTGTGCCTGAAGATCATCTTGGTCAAGATAACGAATATTATGGGGGGTTGTTAAAAGATCAGGATTAAATGGATCAAGTTGCGTGCTGTTATGTGGTGCGGCGCTTAACACCAAGGTCTCAAGCTGTTGAGGTTGAGCGTAACTGTGTTGACTCAAAATACAGCATATTGCACTGGCAAGCGGAGTAAAAAAATAATAAGGATGCTTCATCAATGAAAAGAGTATGGCTTAAATTGACGGCATCATAACCCTAAGCGCATTAAATGTTAATTTTTAACATGCTTTTTTCACTGGTTGTGTCTTACCCCAATACAGTTGCCCTGCCAATCAGCAATTATCGCTCCAGTCTAATTCACCTTGCAAGCGTAAACAAAGCGAAATTCTGGCCCCACACACTAAAACAGTCGTGGGTCAATTAAGATTGCATTTCAATATTCACATTGTATTCACGAGCTGGTCTTTAGATTAATAGCATCAGTAATAAGATAGATCATCATATGAAGACAATCAAAAAAAGATGGGCAGCTCTGTTGCTCCTGCCTGCATTGGCACTGGGGGGCTGTAGCGCCATCCCAAGTTATTCTTCTGATTATGGCAATGCGCGTCAGCAAGTGGTTGGCGTGACTTTAGACCAACAAAAAGCCGATGAAATTGGGCAACGCTTTACTCAAGCCTTTAACCGCTTAGGCTCAGAGCAATTTTTAATAGATGCAAAAGCGCTGTATGCCGAGCAGTTATTTATTAATGATACCTTGTCACAGTACGCTCAACGTGCCGATTTGGTTGAGCATTTTCGCGGCTTAAATGCGCGTTTAAGTAATGTTGACGTACGCCTGTTAAATACCTCTTATTACAATGATTCAGCTTACGTGCATTGGC
The DNA here is from genome assembly GCF_947624825.1 of uncultured Acinetobacter sp. Classification (GTDB taxonomy): domain Bacteria; phylum Pseudomonadota; class Gammaproteobacteria; order Pseudomonadales; family Moraxellaceae; genus Acinetobacter. Next base: position 11,235 of record NZ_CANQLZ010000054.1, on the reverse strand, counting down.
GTATGGCCTATGACTTACGTATGTTTGGTACCACACGTACTATGGCATCGTATGGCGTTAGTGAAATGAAGATCAATGCCGATGGTAAGATTATTTTCCAACAAGATTTCTGGGATCCAGCAGACGGTTTATATCGTTCATTACCTTACTTTGGAGGGATTTACTCATGGGTATTGCCTTTCAAAAAACAACCTTAGTTTTGGCTTTCGGCCTATGTGCAAGTTCTGCCTTCGCCAATACTTTAGACCTGTGTAGCGAAGCCGACCTGATGGTCGGTACAAAGGTGGTCGGCAAAGCACGTTATGCTGCACAAAACTGTCAAGCTTCTTGGCAAAACCAAAGTATAGAAATGCAATTTCACTATACTGAAAAAATCCCAGGATGGGCATTCAAACGTGCGGCCCATCATTTTTTAAGTAAAAATTTAAAAGGTGATATCGGCTTTTTCGATCCAATTAGCAATGCCTATCAATCCATCCAAAGTGGTGATCGCTATGCCTTGTTTTATCGTCACAATAGTCAAACCTTAAGTTTAAGCCTAAATGGTCAAACCTTAAGTCGCTTGCAGCATCCTAAAGCACAGCAATATTTTAATATTTGGCTTGGCGAGCAACCATTTAGTGTTAAATTAAAGCAACAATTGTTAAATTAAACCCTTATGTCAAAACACTTTATTTTAATGGTTGAAGATCACTATGAACTCGCCTCGACCTTGTGCGAGTTCTTAGAAGAACACGACTTTATTGTGGATCACGCGCGCAGTCTTGATGCTGCGCGGCATTTATTAAAACAACGCCCCTATCATTTGCTGTTGTTAGATATCAATTTACCCGATGGTTCAGGTTACAGCTTGTGCGAATGGTTACGGGTGGAGCAGTCGTTGTCTTTACCTGTGCTGATGCTCACGGCGCGCGACACACTAGAAGATAAGCTCAAAGGTTTTCGCTCAGGCACAGATGATTACCTAGTCAAGCCATTTGACTTTAATGAATTGGTGATGCGTATTCAGGCCTTGATTCGACGTGCTTTAGGCGAGGTGTCTAAACAGCAATTACAGATTGATGATTTGGTGCTCGATACTGCACAGCAATCTTTGGCACGAGCAGGTCAAGCCATTGATTTACCCCCGATTCAATTTAAGTTACTTAAATTGTTAATGCGTCATTCTCCAAAAGTGCTAACCAAACAGGAAATCATGATGGAGCTTTGGGGAGATGAAGAGCCCGAAAGTGATGCCTTACGTAGCCACATTTACAATTTACGTAAATTGGTGGATAAACCTTTCGAGCGCAAATTAATTCATACCGTGTCTGGGGTAGGCTTAAAAGTTGCACTAGAAGACGCCTAAGCGATCTATAAAGCCTCAAATCCGTTGAGGCTTTGTTGTTTTAGTTTAAATACACCACCACAATTAAACCCGTGGTTGGCGTGAGATCTACATCTTGATGCGTAGCAAGATAATACTGACGATCAAATAACTCTACGCGCCAGCCCAGCTGTTGACAGAGTTTTTGTACCAATTGTAGCCCAATTCCATGGCCTTTAATTTCAAGCTGCAAATTGGGATCGGATAACTCTTGCACCTTTTGCTGTTCCGACAAATGAATGCCTATGCCATTATCAGCAATCAAAACGTGATGCTTACGCATTAAGACATCAATCTCTGAACCTTCTGAATAATTCAAAGCATTACGTAAAATATTGCCAAATACCATCTTGGTCATGGACGGATATAATGCACGCGGCGTTTCATCAATTTCTAAATCGAGATCAATGTGGATGCCTTTACTTTGACTAACCTGTGACAAATCTTGTACCAAATCTGACAACACTTGCGACAGCAGCATCTCCTGTGTACTTAAGGTATTGGTGGTATTGCGCGCAATTGCCAACAAGGTATCGACCAACAATTGCATATCTTCAATGGTATTATGCAAGCGAATAAAAGCCTTGGTGTGTCCATAACGTGCCTGACACAGTTGTACATTGCCTTTTAAAATCGTCAATGGTGTGCGTAATTCGTGGCTGACATCACCGGTAAATTCACGCTCACGCTGAATAAACTGACTTAAAACACAATGGTATTTTTCTAAGGCTTGCTTAAGATATTCAGCTTCCATATTGCCGTTGGTGGAAATACGCATAAAAGGTGATGCACCCTTTTTTTGATGTTCCCAATCAATATGTTCTAAGGCATTGGCAAGGCGTGTAATGGGGGAAAAATAACGACGCGCACGGCGATTCCACCACCATAAAACACTATAAAGCACAAATAAACTCAGCATCAGTGGAGCTAAGCCAAATAGCCACACCAATTTGTTGACGTTGCTCTCACCAAAGACCAATAAAACGTGCTGACCATAGCGATGATCATAAACGATCATGCGCTCTTTACCATCAACAAAATGACGCCCTACGCCTAAAGGAATCTGCATATGCTGAAATTGCGGTGGGGTAATATCTGTCCAACGATAACCATACAAGTTTTTAGTGTCGGGCAGTTCAGCTTGCGGATTGATTTCCACACGTTGCCAATAGTGAGCCATTTCTTGCTCAAGGGCAGTTTTAAGCAGGGTGCCTTTAATCACCCAAGCACTACAGCTAATGCCAATCACCACAGACATGGCGATCAAAGCAATTTGTAGCCAATAGAAGCGATTAAAAATTTCGCCCAAGGGATGCGCCCTTTCATTTAAAAATAACTTTAACATGCGCCTCCCCAGACGAACTGATCAGCTTTGAATTATAAAGCGTTCTTTTCAAATAAGAAGTGCCCAATCACCCATTCTTGACCGTGTGCATAACCAAACAGTTCGGCACATGCCATAAAGAAAATACGCCAACGCTGCCACCAAATTTGCGCATCTTGACCATAGGTTTGTGCAAAAACAGGCTGTAACTCTTGTGCATGGCGATCCATGTTGTTTAACCATGCATTTGCAGTATGCGCATAGTGTTCACCCGACCATTGCCAGTGTTGTTTCAGGCTTAAATGTTGCTGAAAATGCAAGAAGGTTGAGGTAGCTGGCATAAAGCCACCGGTAAAGAAGTACTTTGACATCCAATCAAATTCATTATTCACTTCAAATGGATAATGTAAGAAACGATGACAGAAAATATGACACCACAACAACCCATCGGCTTTTAACCATGTGCTGATATTTTCAAACAAACGTGCATAATTGCGCACATGCTCAAACATTTCAACCGATACCACACGATCAAAACGAGCAGCTTCAAATTCCAGTACGTTGACATCACAGGTAATGACTTTAAGATTGGTCAGTTGCTTGGTTTGGGCTTGTTGCTCAATGTAAGCGCGTTGTGTAGCCGAATTAGATACCACAGTAATGTTGGCGTTTGGAAAATTTTCTGCCATATAAAGGCTTAAAGAGCCCCAACCACAACCGAGCTCTAAAATTTCTTGACCATCTTTGAGCTGTGCACGCTCACAATAACAACGTAGCGCATATTCTTCAGCTTGATTAAGTGAAGTTGCTGCTGTTTCAAAATAGCTGGCACTGTATTTTAAGCGTTTGCCTAAGACTTTTTGAAAGAAGATTGTAGGCAATTCATAGTGCTGCTGATTGGCAGTCTCTGTTTCAATTGCAATGGCACTTTTTTTCAAGCCCTCAAGCACACGCATATAACGTTCAGCGGCACGTTCGGTTTGATAACGTCCCTCTTGGGCTAAGCGTTTTTTACTTAAGTGACGAATACCGGCTCGAATCACTTGATCAGGTAATTTGCCACTTTCAATCAATTTAAAGGAAGGTTTTAGTAAAAGATCCATATGTAGATTACCTATGTTTTAGGTGGCCAAGGGATAAACATTGAGGTGCGTCGTTGATAATCGCGATAGTTATCGCCACGATGTTTTAACGCTTGTTGTTCACTAAACGGAATACCGGTCAGATAGTGTAAAAATGCCCACATTAACATTGGGTATAACCACAGCAGTGGCATGCCAACACTCATCGCTAAAATTGGATAAGCGAACCAATGTAACCACTCGAAAAAATAATTGGGATGACGTGAGTAACGCCATAAGCCCTGATCCATGGTCTTGCCTTGGTTGGATGGATCTTTCTTAAACTGATACAGTTGATGATCTGCCAAACTCTCACCCAGCCATGCCACAAGCATGATGCAACCGGCAAGCCACAGATAAATTTGATAGCTGTCACTCCAAAGTGCAGCGGGTACTTGCAACAACGCCACCATGGGATAAGAAAACAACAGCACTAAGCCGGCTTGAAACATAAAAAATGCAAGGAAGCCGATATTTTGAAAAGGGCCCATGGCACGACGCATATTGGCATAACGAGTATCTTCATGGGTTTCTTGTACATAACGGTAAAATAAATACCCACCTAGACGTAAAAACCACAAGGCTGCTGCACAACCCAAGAACCAGCGTACATGGTTTGGAGCTTGGGCTGCGAAAATGGCCGTGACCATGACATTTAAGGCAATGCCCACACTCCACAACACATCAACCAAGCCTGCGCGCTGGTTAAATGTCACCACCAACCAACCCAACAGCATCATCAAGATATTGCCTAAGGTCAAATAAATCCAAATTGACATACCCATGCCTCCTCATCGTTAGTAAGGATTTGCCTCAAACAGCATATGCACATCGCTAATGACGCCTTCTTTAAAGCCGCCTTCGCAATAACACAAGTAAAAATCCCACATACGAATAAATTCTTCATCAAAGCCTAAAGCACGCACGGCATCTAATTGCGCCAAAAAGCGCTCACGCCAGCAATTGAGGGTGATGGCATAACTTTGCCCAATGTCATCTAATTGCTTTAAACGTAGTTTTTGTTCAGAAGCCGCTTGGGTCATGACACTGATGCATGGAATGAAGCTGCCGGGGAAAATGTAACGTTTAATATAGTCCACGGTGGCCAGCGCTTTTTCATAACGGGCATCTTCAATGGTAATGGCTTGAATCAGTGCTAAACCATTGGGTTTAAGTAGCTCATAACATTTTTTAAAGTAGGTCGGTAAATATTGCTCACCTACCGCTTCAATCATTTCAATAGAAACCAGTTTGTCGTATTTACCTTCAAGCAAGCGATAGTCGGTAAGTTGCACATCAACACGATGTGCTAAACCTGCCGCAGCGATACGTTGTACGGCTTCATCATACTGCGCTTGTGAAATGGTAATGGTGGTCACACGACAGCCATAATGCTGCGCGGCATAAATCGCAAAACCGCCCCAGCCACTGCCAATTTCAACCAAATGGTCCATCGGTTGTAGTTTAAGTTTTTGGCAAATGAGGTCTTTTTTATAATCCGAGGCGTGTTCCAAGCTCATGCTCGGCTCTTTAAACACCGCACTTGAATACATCATCGAAGGATCTAAAAACAACTTAAAGAAGTCATTGCTTAGATCATAATGCTCAGCAATGTTCTTGCGACTACCCGACAGTGAATTCTTACGGCGCTTATACCATGCCTTAAGCAACACTTGGCTAGCACGAGCCAAGCTATGGTCATTGATACGATCTAAGATAGAACGATTACGTGCCAAAATTTGAATGACATCAACCAAATTATCGCTGCGCCAATAGCCTTGAATATAGCCTTCAGCCGCACCCAACACACCATTTTTAAACAGTAAATCTAACAGTTTAGGTTCAAGCACTTCAATCGTTGCACTCAAACTATCTTCTTCACCGACCACGCCATTCCAAAGACCTTTAAAGTGAATTTGGCCATGTTTAAGTTTCAGCAAATGACGCAGTACAAATGGTACGCTTTGATTATTGTGAACAGACAAAATTGCCATAAAGCGATGTTTCCTTATTTCTTATGCGGATGCCGATAAAACTTGAGTTTTTTTCGCCACAATTTAAATGCTTGACTATAAATACCAAACAGCATTTTGCAGGGTTCCAACAGATGCTTTAGAGCATAACGACGTTGCTGTGAAGGAAGTGTGATGGGCTCTAAAGCAAAGCTCATATTGGCATCAAACTGTAAAACACCTCTCTGCCAAAGCTGCATATAGACCACGTTTTTTTGATCAGAAAAACTAAAATGCCAACGATAATCTAAATCCAACGGCATAAAGGGTGAGACATGAAAGGTCTTGGCAAATTCAAAACGATATTGTTGATAATCAGAGATATGCCTTGGAGTTTGCCCACGGCAATCATGCACATAGGTGTGACGTTCGCCCCAAGGGGTATTGGTGATTTCGGTTAAAATAAATTGCGGTTTAAAAGCGCGATCAAAAACAAAATAAAACACCACCGAATTAAAGCGAATACCCAACATACGCGGCAAGCCCAGCACGCGAATTGGCAGATCTGCATCCAAACAGACATCTAACTCAGCTTGTAAACATGCCGCGACTTTTTGCCGAATACTGCCCACCGCGGGTGTTAAAAAATCGGCTTCATTTAAACATAGTAAATTAAAACCTGTGGCGGACCATAAGCTTGAGCCTTGAGTCCAAGTTTTCATCTGATCAGGGTCAAAATACAAGTAGGTTAAGCCACTTGCAAAAGCATGAGCTTTGGGTTGATAACGCCGATGACTGATCTGTGCAGGTGCCATTGCTAAAGGCACTGACCATGGTGAAGGAGAAGTCATCCACGGATCTCCTTTAACACTCACGGGCTAGATAGTCGACCACACGTTGTGCACTTCTAGCTCCGTCTTCATGGAAACCCCAACCCCAATATGCACCGCAGTAACTGGTGCGTGGCGCATGATCTTGTAAAGCTTGCCAGTGTCTTTGTGCATCAATCGCTTGGGCATTAAAAACAGGATGACGATAATGACGTTTGACCAACACCTGTTTTTGAGCAATTGGCATATTGGGATTAAGCGTGGCAAACACTTGCCGACGACACTTTAAATTCTGTAGTTGGTTCATCCAATAACTAAAGCCATAATGCACTTGATCGGGTTCAATTTGGTCTTTAGTCACATGCACATGCCAACTGGCCCATTGCTGTTTAGATTTGGGCATAATCGACGTATCGGTATGTAGCACCATCTCATTATCTTGGTAACTAAACGCAGATAAAATAGAGCGTTCTTGTGGATTAGCATCATTTTGCAGCAGCGTTAAGGTGTCATCGGCATGGGTTGCAAAAATCACCCAATCATACTGCTCGACCCCCATGCAAGTGTAGACATCAACCTGCTGTTGATGGCGAACCACACGTTGCACTGGCCAATGGCGAAAACTAATCTGTGGCGCTTGTGCTTGAATGGCTTTCACATATTGCGATGAGCCGCCTTTTACTGTTTGCCATAAAGGACGGTCTTTGAGCTGCAACATCCGATGGTGCTGAAAAAAGCTCACCACAAATTTATAAGGAATTTGACCCACTTGACTGACCGGCGCCGACCATAATGCGCCACACATAGGATACAAATGTTCTTCACGAAAAGCCTGTGAATAGCCGTGCTGATCTAAATATTGCTCAATGGTCAGATCCGCATTGACAGCTTGCATGTCTAGGTCTTTATTGTCCGCATAAAAACGTAATAAATCCGACAACATATGCCGAAAATCACGCTTTAAAAAATTTTGCGGACGCCATAACAAAGAGAATTTTTTTGATGGGTTGTATTGTAAACCTGTCACCTGATTATTCACTGAAAAGCCCATATTTGAGCTTTGTGCTTCAACACCCAGTTGCGTGAGCATTTTGCTAAACAAGGGGTAGTTATAATCATTAAATACAATAAAACCGCTGTCTACTGCTACCGACTGACCATCTAATTCAAATTGGTGGGTATCGGTATGACCACCTAAATAATCATTTTTCTCAAATACAGTAACTTGGTGCTGGTGACGTAACTGCCATGCTGCATATAAACCCGAAATACCTGCACCAATAATGGCAATTTTCATTGTGTTTCCTCTGTAGAATTTTGCGCCTGCTTTAAACGCCGCGCTTGGGCAATTTTGCTGGCTTGATAGACTTTGACTGGAATGGGTTTAATGCCCCATACTAAACCTAAATAAGACATGAGTTTTAAAATGTAATAGGTGATATCAAGTTGCCACCAATAAAAGCCCTGACGGGTACTGCCTGCATAATAATGATGATTGTTGTGCCAACCTTCACCCAAGGTAATTAAAGATAAAAACCAATTATTGCGACTTCGATCAGCAGTTTCAAAATCACGACGCCCATAAAGATGTGCCAAGGAGTTAATACATAAGGTGGCATGGGTTAACAGTAGCGTAGAGACCACAAAACCCCACACCAAAAGTTGCACACCTGAAGTACCCAGTTGTGGCATATACAGTGCCAAGGCCTCACCCAACGCATAAATACCTGCTGCTGTGGCCAACACCACCAACAGGCTAAAGCGATCTAACCAAATCAGTTCTGGGTATTTCAGCCAATCGCCAATCACCTCTTTACGTGTGGCAAAATTATAGTCATTTAAAAACCAACCCACATGGCTATACCAAAAACCATAACCAGAAGAATGCGGATCGTGTTGTGTATCAGTGTGTCGATGATGATAACGGTGGTGTGCCACCCACCATAGCGGACCGCGCTGTGCGCTCATGGTGCCAATCAGGGCAAAAATAAATTGCAGCACACGTGAAGTTTGAAAGGTTTTATGCGAAAAATAACGATGAAAAAATGCCGTGATCGCAAACATACGGATCAAATAAAAGACCAGCATAAAGCCAACAGCAAACCAAGAAAAACTCACAAAAAATACAGCTAAACATGCCACATGCAACAGCAAGAATGGAATGATTCGAATCCACTGAATTTTGCGACTGTCTGCCTCATCGGTGTGCTGTTGTGTTTGGTGAGCCCAACTATCAATCCAACGCATCAGACTTTTTGGCACGGTATAATCCCTAATATGGCAACTTATCAATCTATAGATGAGTGTAAAGAGCGGGGTATCAATTTTATGTGAAGGGACATTTAAGCTTTGTTTGAATGCTCAGAAATAATTCAACTTTTATTCAAACCAATAAAATATGAGTAACAATATGACTTAAAAAGAGAATTATTTGTATAAAAAGCCCCCCTGAAAATCAAAGACATTCCAAGTATCTATAGGCACTTAAATAGCCTGTAAATTATGCACGAAAAACTTAAAACAATGACATAACACCCTATTTCTATTTGCTTGAGCTTAGCATTGAGTAGAGATATTTAGATTTACCTTAGAATTTATTGTTTAATTTTTCAATACTTAAGCTATTTAATGATCTATTGCTCAATGACCCACTTAGATTTAAAAAAATTAATCATAGGGAAATTAAAACAAGCAAATAAGATGAAGCCCAAACCTAGCATTACTGACTGGGTATCAAAGCCTTGCCCTTAAAGCCATGAATAGGTTTGCATGGCGACGACTATGATTAACAGTATTGCAAAAAATACCGTGCCACGTTGCATCGCGTGCTATTGATTTTTTGTTAGATCTACTTGGTATTTAAAATAAATTTGTGTTGTAGCACAATACTCAGCCCCATTAAGCTTAAAAAAATAAAGCTTGCTACAACACCATGATGCCAATGTTGTGGCAATAAAATTAGACGATAAATTAAAGCATAAATTGTCATCACCACGATTATCAACAGCCCAGATTTTACATATGAAATCCAATTAAATGCATCATGCGGCTCTTTTAAATAGCTCAGCCATGCAAAAGCGATTCCGCCTAAAATAGCAGCAACAATGCATATGGTTAAGATTATGCCATCAAAAGGTTTGGCTTCAATCCAACGTAAACTCATCATCATGAGTGCCATAGGAATTCCCCAACCTAAGCCACCCATCACGAGACTTTGTTTTATTCTATGCTGCATGTTTAGCCCTTAACGCAATATTATTTGCTTTAATTTAGTTTTTTTGTAAAGGAATACGCCCGATTGTAAAACAATAAAGCATGTCAGGCTTTCTAAAGCAATGCTCCAATAACGTGCTTGCACCACTAAAATTGAAGCCATCAAGATCAGTAAACTTAGAAAAATATGTAAATAGTGAACTTTTACGGGATGCTTGGCTGCTCCTTTGGCATTCAAGTAACCAAGTACACTTGCACCCATTATTAATCCCATGATCTCTAAGCTCAACCTAAGGTATTCACCTATCTCGGATAGATGCTCAATTCCCCATGTTAAGCCCGTATAATACAAGCCAAAACCAACTACTGAAAGTAGTGTATGCGTGAGATAGTATTCATGAATGTAATATCGAGGCATAGACATGCTTTTTATTTTAACAAATAAGAATTATTTGCATTTATATCATAAACCCTGTGTCTGCTTCAATTATTTTAAAAATTTTATTTAAAAAAATAAATTACAATTCAATCATTTAAATATGTATTAAGTTTTTATTTATTCCATTTTTAATATTTTAATTTTCTGGTCTGTCATAAACCTCATGCACAAATATTCATCAAACTTAAATATAAGCTTCACCTGACTGTCACACAAAGCGCCTAATTTAAATGGCGCACAGGTACAGATGTCTAGACGACAATGACTTTATTACAACGTAACAGTACAGAAAAAATTTACAGCCAGATTGCCAAAGTGCTGCGTCAAGATATTCGCCAGTATCATCAAACTGGCGATTGTTTGGCATCTGAATTTGAGTTGGCTGAACGCTTTCAAGTCAACCGACATACCATTCGACATGCCATTGATGCGCTGATTCAAGAAGGTGTGGTTGAACGTCGCCATGGCAAAGGCACTTTTGTTTTGACCCAACCCGTGGATTATACCGTGGCTGCCAAAACTCGTTTTACCGAAACTGATGTGTGCTGAGAAAACAGGAGGTTTTAACTTGGTAAACTATAGACACTCATCAGGAGTTTACCATGAGCAAGAAACAGAAGACTTACACCGCAGAATTTAAAGTTGAAGCAATAAAATTGATTGAAGCCAATCAAGGCAATGTATCGGAAACAGCCAGACAACTTGGCATTTCAATGCAAACTCTTTCAAATTGGAATAATAAAGCAAAGACTGGCACCTTAGCAGGCACTAAACAATATTCACCTGATCTAAATGCCTTACTCGAAGAAAATAAAAAGCTCAAACAACAGCTCAAAACAGCTGAAATGGAACGTGAATTTCTAAAAAAGGCAGCAGCGTACTTTGCGAAAGAAAGTCAGTAAGGTACGCCTATATGAAACAGCAAAGACATTTATTCCCGATTAGCTTTATGGCTAGATTACTTCACGTTTCAGTGTCACGATTTTATGA
>NZ_CANQLZ010000053.1 GCF_947624825.1 uncultured Acinetobacter sp. | reverse complement strand
ATTAGAGAAATTTGCTCAGCTTGTTGATTATCATAAGGCTTTTGAAACTGTCGCACCTCATGTTTGAATTCGCCAAGTATTAAATTTATACGCTGTTATTTTTAAAGATCGGCAGTTTTGTTTTGCCATGTTTTCAGGTTGTTTAAGTGGTGGTGCATTATTTACCTATATTAGTGGTTCAGCTGCGGTATTAATGGATACCTATGGCTTAAATCAGCAGCACTTTGCTTATGTATTTGGCGGTAATGCCCTAGGGATTATGTTGTTTTCGAGCCTGAATAAACGCTTTGCCGAGCGTTATGGGATTTTGCAGCGCTTAAAGTTGGGCGGTTTTATTCAAGCCTTAGGTGCAAGTGTGTTATTGCTTTCAGGTTTAGTCGAAGCACCTTTAGCCTTAGTGCTATTAGGACTATTTTTAACGGTAGCAGGCATTGGCTTTACCGGTCCTAATGCCATGGCACTTGCTATGTCAGAGCAAGGCCACCGTGCAGGCACAGCAAGTGCCTTAATGGGCAGCATGCAATTTGGTGCCGGACTTTTAGGTGGTGTGTTACTTAACTTTTTCATCTGGTCAGCTCTCATGAATATGGCAATCATGATGTTATTATTTATTGCTGCCGCCAATTGGAGCATGCGTCATATTCAGCTTGCCAAAATAGATTGATTCTTAAGCGTGTAACATGAAAGAGTGAACATGTTGAGTTAAATAGTGAATGGTGATTCATAAAAATGATAAAAAATAAATGCGACTAAAGCATGCTATTCGTGATTACAAAAATCCTTCAAATTGACAACAGCGTCAGGAAAGACGCGACAATAAAAAAAGTCATAAGGAAAAAATATGCGTGCAAAATTTCAATTATTGCTGCTCAGTGCAGCAATTGCGGCAAGTTCTATGGCACAAGCCAATGGGGTGAGTGAAGTTGAGCAATTGCGTCAAGAGGTGCAAGAATTGCGTCAATTGGTACAGCAATATGGTGAGCAGCAACGTTTAACCCAACATCAAGTACAGACAGTACAAAACCAAGTGGTGATGCCTAAAACCGAAGCACAGAAAAAACCATCAGGCTTAGGCCTAACGGTGGGTGGGGCTGAAGTTAAACTGTATGGTAATGTGCGTGCCGATGCCAGCTATCAAGTTCAAGGTGGACCCGATGCACGTCCTTATAACCAAATTGCCAATGTGCCTTTAGAAGGCGAGCGTGCTTATAAAGACCGCTTTAAAAGTACCCTTGCTGCAACTCGTTTAGGTTTAGATTTTAAAGCACCTGTTAATGATGCAAACGTAGCAGGTAAAATTGAAGTCGATTTCTTAGGCAGCGGTGATGCGCTGCGTATCCGCCATGCATATTTGACCTACAATGATTGGTTAGTGGGGCAAACATGGTCAAACTTTGCTGTACCTGACTATATTCCTGATACAGTTGATGCCATGACATACACTGGCGGTGCGATTAAACGTACCCCACAAATTCGTCATACCACTAAATTTAGCCCAGACACCAATGTAGTGGTGGCACTTGAAGATCCAAAAGATTCAAGTTCAAATTTACGCTTACCTGCTTTAACTGCGCGTTTAAACCATAAGGTTTTAGACAATATGCAAGTAGGGGTGCGTGGTATGGTGAATGAAAAACGTACCGATGCCGATACCAGCACAGCTTGGGGGGTTGGGGTAGGCACTAAAATTGATGTCACACCAAACACCACTTTAAAAGCCGATTACTACCATGTGAAAGGTGACGGTAGCTTTATTTTATCTACTAATGCTGGCTTTGCCCAAGATGCGGATCAAAATATTGTAGCTGAAAATGAATTTGACTCCATTATTTTGGGTATTACCCAAAAATTCAACGAGCAGTGGCGTGGCACACTCGGTTATGGCTATATGCAAGCAGATAACAATGACAACTACTTGCAAACTGCCACAGGCAATTTAAACAAAGAACTATGGCAAACATGGGCCAACGTGTTTTATAGCCCAAGCAAGCCGGTGAGTTTTGGTGTTGAATACACCATGGGTGAGCGTGAAACGTTTAGCCGCCCAGGTCAGCCAAGTCGCACTGGTGAAGACCAACGTGTCAACATGGTTGCGGTTTATAGTTTTTAAGGCGATCACAAAACAAGAGGTCATCATGACCTCTTTTTTATTCTTAAATTTAATATAGTTGTTATCAATTCATCTTTGAAATGAAACATAACTGTGCCATGTTATGCCCAACAGATAAATCCCTCATGAAATACAAGATGGTATAGAAATTGCTTCAATGAGGGGCATGTTAAAAAAGCAAAAAAATATTAATTTTTGGAGTATTCGGTGAAAAATAAGGCGCAATCTTTTATTAAAATAGGTTTGGTTTCGGCGGTCGCAACGTTAATGTGGTCGACTGCACAAGCTCAAACTGAGCAACAACAAATCGAACAATTACGCCAAGAAGTTGCCGCTTTAAAAGCACTGGTACAGCAACAACAGCAAGTGCAAGTTCAACAACAACAGCAAATTACCCAAGTGACAACCCCAAAAGCCACAGCCAAACGCGAGGGCTTAACGCTCACCACCAAAGGTGGAGCTGAAGTGAAGGCTTATGGTTTTGTACGTGCCGATGCCAATTACATTGTGCAAGGTGGCGATAACGACTTTAACGCGGTGGCAAGTTCTAAAGGCGAAGCGAAAGACAAATTACGTTCAACCTTAAAAACTACACGTATTGGGGTGGATTTTTCAACGCCACTTGAAAATGGCAACAAGCTTGGCGGTAAAATTGAAAGCGACTTTGCCAGTTCAAGTGAAAGTTTACGTATGCGTCATGTATATTTAACCTATAACGATTGGTTAATTGGGCAAACCTTATCTACGTTCTTGTCTAATCATGCACCAGAGATGATTGATTTTAACACCAACCCAGGTGGTGGTACGTCGCGTGTACCGATGGTGCGTTATAGCCATAAAATTGCGCCCAATACCCAAGTCATGATTTCAGCAGAAAAAGGTGACAGTGCAGCAAGTAAATTTGGCGATCAAGATGTTAAACTCAAATATAGTGCGCCTGTTTTAGCTGCCAAAGTGATTCAAGGCTTTGATGAAGGCAAAGGCTCACTCTCAGCCCGTGCTTTGGTTGAGCATTATAAAGCTGAGGTGGGTCAAGATGATGCAGTTGCTTGGGGAGCTGCAGTTGGGGTCAACTATCAAGTGACTGATCCGCTTAAACTTTCGGCTGATTACTCGTATGTGCAGGGCAATAACAAATATTTATATGCCACCAATAGCGCTTTTGCTTTAGATAATGAGCAAAAAATTGAGCAAAACGAATTTCATGCAGTGCAAGTAGGTGCAACCTATAAATTTTCACCTGCATGGCGCTCTACTTTGGCCTATGGTGCAGTCTTTGCCGATGACAGCAATGCCTATGCAAGCTTAAATCAAGAGGGCAATGAACAGGTGCAACAAGCATGGTGGAATGTGATTTATTCGCCGGTTAAACCTGTCGATTTAGGTATTGAATATGTGCATGGTGAGCGTGAAACTTTTGCAGGCGATTCTTATAAAGATCAGCGTTTTGGTTTAATGGGACGTTATAGTTTTTAAAGCCAAAATGTGTATATCAACCGAGCCTACAGGCTCGGTTTTTTTATTTTGTCTAAAATAAAAACAATCTTCTGCAACTTCTGTCTTAGAGCTCGCGACAATCGCAATGGAATTTTGCATAATTTGCGCCAAGCGATAAATAGTGACTACCGATTTGGTGGTACGATGACTGCCGTTTTTTTCAATCTCTCAGATGCTTTGCTAAGCCAATATTTAAAGGTTTAACCCACTGTATGCTTTTTATAAATAGCATTGAATTTTGTACACACACCTGACTAAGATGAAGTGAATAACCTGACGATGATAAGTGTGGCAAAATTCTCTAAAAAATACATAACAAAGACATCACGTTTTTAAGGAAGTGTCGTATGGATTATGCGCTTAACCCAACATTTACGTTAATGTTAGCGGTATTGGTGTTATATGTTGGACGTATTTTAAATCAAAAGATTCCATTTTTAACCAAATATAATATTCCTGAACCTGTTGCAGGTGGTTTGGTTGGAGCCATCATTTTTTATGCACTGTATGAGTTTTTAGGTTATAGCATTGCGGTTAATAAACCCATGCAAGACACCTTTATGCTGATGTTCTTTGCCTCTATTGGTTTAAGCGCCAACTTTGCCAAACTCAAAGAAGGTGGCCGACCTTTGGTTATTTTCTTAATAGCCATCTCGGTATTTGTGGTGGTGCAAAACGGTGTAGGGATGGCCGTTGCAACCGCCGTGGGTCTAGACCCATTAATGGGCGTAATTGCAGGCTCAATTGCCTTAATTGGTGGTTTGGGCACAGCCGGCGCTTGGGGCCCAATCTTTGAAGCTAAATATGGCGTTGAAGGCGCTTTACCTATGGGTATTGCATCAGCCACCTTTGGTATGGTGATTGGTGGTTTGATGGGTGGTCCCTTGGCACGTTATTTAATTAAAAAGCATCAACTAGCGACAGCCATTACCACACAAATCCAAACAGAAAATAACTCAGCAGCCATTACTGAGCGTGAATACATGTTTGAAGCGCCTCAAAAGGTGCGTTTAATTACCGCAGACAATGCCATTATTACCTTGGGTATGTTTGCCTTTGCCTTGGCATTTGCAGAAATTTTGAAAAATTTAACTGTAGGTACAGCCTTTGAATTGCCAACCTTTGTATGGGCATTAATGGGCGGTATTGTGTTACGTAACGTGCTTGAGACTGGTTTTAAACGTGAAATTTTTGACCGTTCTATTGATGTGTTTGGTAACACTGCTTTAGCACTGTACTTAGCTATGGCATTGGTGTCGTTGAAGCTATGGCAATTGGCAGATCTTGCAATTCCAATGTTAGTGTTATTAATTGCACAATCTGTGGCGATGTGGGTATTTGCCGTATATATCTCTTTTAGAGTGATGGGTAAAAATTACGACTCAGCAGTATTGGCCTCAGGTTTATGCGGTTTTGGTATGGGTGCTACACCAAACGCTATTGCTAACATGCAAGCGATTACCAATATGTATGGTCCATCGCATAAAGCCTTCTTAATTGTGCCTTTGGTCGGTGCGTTCTTTATTGACTTGGTAAACGTGGTTGTCATTCAAGGGATTTTACAAATCTTTGGTTAATTCATAAAAATTTCAACATAAAGCCTCAATGTATTGGGGCTTTTTTGTTTGTTTAATGCACTATAAATGATAAGGACAATAAGATGAATGAAAATTTAAATCAAACTTTACTCGATTGGGTCAATGCTTTAAATGCGCCATTGTGGGATTTTTTGGTGGTGTTTTTGGTGGCAGTGGGTGTGTTTTATACCATTGCAACCGGTGCTGTCCAAATTCGTTTGTTTGCACACAGCATTAAAGTCATGAAAAACAGCCGTAGACCTAGCCAAGATCCTCATGGCATTACTCCATTTCAAGCCTTTGTGACAGGTTTAGCAAGCCGAGTTGGCGTCGGCAATGTCGCAGGAGTTGCGATTGCGATTGCAATTGGCGGACCTGGGGCGGTGTTTTGGATGTGGCTGACTGCCTTTTTAGGTATGAGTTCAGCTTTTGTAGAATCATCTTTAGCGCAATTGTTTAAAGTACGTGACCCACAAAATCAACAATTTCGTGGTGGACCTGCCTACTACATTACCCAAGGCTTAAAACAAAAGTGGCTAGGTGTGCTGTTTGCAATCTCTTTAATTTTAACCTATGGCTTTGTATTTAATGCAGTACAAGCCAATGCCATTAGTGGTGCTACCTCACATGCATGGGGTTGGGATCAAGCTAATATGATATTGGCAGGTGGATTTGAGGTGTCTTGGGTCGGTTTAGCCTTGGTGGTGATGACCGCTTTAATCATTTTTGGTGGCATTAAGCGCATTGCTAAAGTGGCTGAGAGCTTTGTACCTTTTATGGCGCTGTTGTACTTGATAGTGGCGCTGTATATTGCCATTTTAAACTTTGACAGTTTACCTGCCATGTTCCAACTTATTTTTAGTCAAGCATTTGAGTTTGAGGCAGCAGCAGGTGGTTTCTTTGGCGCTATGATCTCTATGGCAATGATGATGGGAATTAAACGCGGGCTATTTTCCAATGAAGCTGGGATGGGTTCGGCACCTAATGCAGCAGCAGCTTCAGACGTTAAACATCCGGTCAATCAAGGTTTAGTGCAAATGCTCGGTGTGTTTGTGGATACTTTTGTGGTGTGTTCATGTACTGCCATCATTATTTTAGCCTCGGGCTTATATGAAAATGCCGGTTTTGAGGGAGTTGCTTTAACGCAAATGGCACTAGAGAGTCAAATTGGTGCATGGGGCGATGACTTTTTGGCACTGATTTTATTCTTATTTGCTTATTCATCCATTATTGGTAACTACGCTTATGCTGAAGGTAACGTGCAATTTATTTATAATCATCGCGCTGTTATGTTGATCTTTCGCATTTTAGTCCTAGCTATGGTGTATTTTGGTTCAATTGCCAGTGTGCCGCTGATTTGGTCTATGGCGGATTTATTTATGGGCGTGATGGCAAGTATTAACTTGATTGCGATTTTACTGCTCATGCCATTTGTGTTGATGCTCCTGAAAGACTACCGTCGTCAACTTAAACAAGGGATTAAAGAGCCTGTGTTTAAATTGGATCGTCATCCAAAATACAAAGCAAAAGTGGATTCCGATATTTGGTAATCAAACAAAACCTCCATGATTGGAGGTTTTTTTCAGGTATATTAAACCCTAAAATTGACAATTAAATGAAAAACAACACAGTCAAGCATCCAAATCATCTACACTTACGGCTCAATTTTTAGCTAAAGCTATAATTATTTATGATGAAAATGGGCAATTTTTTCTTGGCAATCGCTTTAAGTTTTGGTGTGGTACAGGTGCAAGCAGAGCCGTCAGTTGTCGCACAAGCCCAACCCGATCGTATTAATTTTCATCAAGTGAAGCATATAGAAAAACGCCCGATCATTGCATTGGTGTTAGGCAGCGGTGGCTCACGTGGCTATGCACATATTGGTGCGATTGAAGTTTTAGAACAAGCCGGTATTCAACCTGATTTTATTGTAGGCACCAGTGCAGGAAGCTTAGTAGGTGCCTTATATGCTCAAGGTAAAACTGCCAGTGAGCTAAGAGAGATTGCTTTGGCAATGAAAGCCAGTGACGTACGTGATATTCGTTTAGATAAAAAAGGTTTTTTTGACGGACAAAAAATTGAAGATTATGTCAACGGATTGTTGGGCAATACACCATTACAAGATTTAAAAACCCCAATGTATGTGGTGGCTACGCAACTTAAACATGGTCAAAAGGTGGTATTTAATTACGGCAACACCGGGCAGGCGGTGCGAGCTTCTGTATCTATTCCGAGTATGTTTATTCCCACTGATATCGCGGGCTTAGAATATGTGGACGGTGGTTTGGTCAGCCCTGTACCTGTCAATATAGCGCGCAATTTAGGCGCCGATTTTATTATTGCGGTAGATATTTTGGCGCAACCTGAACATACCCAAACCCATCATGTATGGGGCTTATTTAACCAAAATATTAATATTATGCAGCAACATCTAGCTCAACAAGAATTGCAACATGCTGATATTGTGATTCAACCCGATATTCGCGAAAAAGCCCATATTTTTGATGTGAGTAGTCGGGAAAAAATCATGCAAGCAGGTCATATAGCAGCACAGCAACAGTTATCTAATATTGTGCACGTCTTAAATCATAAACAGATGAGCAGTTCAGAAAAATTTCAGGTTTTTGATTGATCAATAGCCGAGTTTTTTAGCCAAGCACTGCTTGGCTTTTTTGTAACATAAAGTCGAGTCTAAGCCTGATTTTGTCGTACAAAAAATTAGCTAAAAAACTTAATTAATTGATGTTTATCAGAAAATAAAAAAACATTAAGACGTGAAAAAAATAAGCTAATAGTTAAAGTTTATAAATATAATCTTTTTATTTCAGTACTTTAGGTTTACCGATTGATAGAAACTACTTATACTTTAATTGTACGAAACATCAACATACGAACGAGGGAAAGTATGACAACAATGCAAATTGGTGAGTTGGTAAAACTTGCAACAATGCCTGAAGTGATCTTTAAAATCATTAAACGTAATACCGATGGTTCTTATGAAGTTGCAGCTGATTTCGGCACTCAAAACATCAGTTATGGCCACATTGCCCCTGAAATGTTACGTCGTGTCACGCTCAACCTTGAGCACTAATCCAGCAGCGATAAACACGATGTTAAGTTAAGTTGATTATATATTTATCTAAATGATGACATAATTTATATAAATAATAATGATGGTATTTTGACTGATATTTTTAATAAAGCCGTTATAATAGCCTGCAATATTAATAATTATTCCTTTGTCTTGAGAACATGATGTCCCCAACTGACCAAATTGCTCCACTGTTAGATGACCAATCTGAACTGACAATGTCGATCCTGATGACGCCTGATATGGCAAATTTTTCAGGCAATGTTCATGGTGGTACAATTTTAAAGTTACTTGACCAAGTGGCTTATGCATGTGCAAGTCGTTATTCGGGAAGTTATGTGGTGACTTTGTCGGTGGATAAAGTTACTTTTAAAGAGCCAATTCATGTCGGCGAGTTGGTGACCTTTTTAGCCAGCGTCAACCATGTGGGGCGTACCTCCATGGAAATTGGTATTCGTGTAGAAGCGCAAAATATTCAAAAACGTACTGTGCGTCATACCAATAGTTGCTATTTCACCATGGTGGCAGTGGATGAACATGGAAAACCAAAACAAATTCCGCCACTCAATTTAGATAATGATTGGAAGCGTTGCCGTTTTGAATCGGCTGAACAGCGTAAGGTGCTACGTCTACAAGAGAATCATCATCCCTCATGTAGTATTTATAAAAAATCAAATCATTAAATAAAAGACCTCCATGTGAGGTCTTTTTTTATGGCATCTCAACTTTTATTGCGTTACTATGAAACGATACGTAGCGTTTCGTTTTTGGGTGTTGCATGGAATTAGAAAAAACCAGTCGACGTCAGTTGTGCATTTTGGCAGCTGTTGCAGAGGCTTTGGCGGAGCATGATTATGCTCAATTGACCATTGAAGATGTGGCCAGTCGCGCAGGGGTGGGGAAATCGACTATTTACCGTTGGTGGAAACATAAATCTGATTTGGTATTAGATTGTTTTAAACAACATACTGCGTCTGTCTTTGAGCTTGATTTTGAACAAAGTTTAACAAGTAATCTTGAACAACAGTTAACCAAACTCACGCATGCGCTACAGCATCCCATTGGACGTGCTTTGCTTGCTGTTATGGCACAAAATCGTGAGACTGCAGGTGAATTCTTTCAGCAATATTTATTACCACGCCGTGAACAAACTCGCGAGCTGATTCAATTGGCAATTCAACGAGGTGAAATTCGTGGTGATTATCCGTTTGAATTGATGCTAGACACACTATACGCACCGATTCACTATCAGATTTTATTTTTTAATACCGTACCTCATCAGCATTACATCAAGCAACTGGTTGCTTTGGTGTTAGCACCGCTGCATATTGAGCAGGGGCAGCCACATGCATAAGTCATTGTGGAATCGTGCTTTTATTTTATGTCTGTTTAATAATCTGTTTTTATTTACCTATTATTTTGCCACGCTTACCATTTTGCCAATTTATATTTTGCAAGACCTAGGTGGTACAGTCAAAGAAGCTGGTTTAGCCCTGACTTTATTTTTATTGTCCTCAATTGCAATTCGACCTTTTTCAGGCCTCATCATTGAAAAATTGGGTGAAAAAATTGCTTTGCGTGGCGCAGGGGCTATATTTTTATTACTCGCTTTTGCTTATATTTTTATTGATAGTCTATGGTCGTTATTGTTGGTGCGTTTTTTACATGGCTTTTGGTTTAGTATTTTAACCACTGTAAATGTACCTGTAGTCAATGAGTTTATACCTGAATCTCGCAAAGGTGAGGGTATGGGCTATTTTGTAATGTCAACCAATTTGGGTGTGGTGTTCGGTCCTTTAATTGCGCTCACCGCCATTCAGTGGATGACGTTTCAGCATTTATTTGCGCTATTTAGCCTTGTAACAATGATAGGTTATGTCTTTACTTTAACCTTAGCTGTGCCTGAGAAACCTAAGGTTAAAGTAAAACAAAACAATAATTTAACATGGCATGATATTATTGAAGTGCGTGTGCTTGGCATTAGTATGGTGGCATTACTGACCGCCTTTGCCTATTCAAGCATTACCACTTTTATCACCGCATTCGCACAAAGCAAAAATCTACTGCAATATGCCAGTATTTTCTTTGTGGTATTTGCCGCGTCTATGATTGCGGTACGTCCTTGGGTTGGCAAATTTTATGATCAAAAGGGCCCAAGCTTTGTCATTTATCCATCCTTTATTGCCTTTGCCATCGGCTTAAGTTTAGTGAGTATGGTTGAACAGGCATGGACGCTCTGGTTGTCTGCGGTATTTATTGGTATTGGTTATGGTTCTTTATTTCCATGCATGCAAACCTTGGCGATTCAGTCGGTAGAAAAACAGCGTATGGGGCATGCGATTTCGACCTTTTTTACCTTGTTTGATGTGGGGTTGGCATTAGGCTCATTCATTATGGGCTATTGCATTGCTTACCTTGATTATTCATGGACCTATTTACTCTGTGCTGTGATTGTGGTGGTCACGTTAGGGCTGTATCGCAGCACTGTTGCACCCAAGCTTCGTTGATTTTGAAGGATAACCCGATATGGAATTACGCCATTTACGCTATTTTGTGGCTGTTGCTGAAGAGCTAAATTTTACCAAAGCAGCTCAGCGCATGTGTACCGTACAACCATCTTTAAGTCAGCAAATTAAAGACTTAGAAAATGAAGTAGGCGTGCAACTCTTGATTCGTTCTAACCGTAAGGTAGAACTGACCGAAGAAGGCAAAGCATTCTTAAAACAAGCCATCTTAAGCCTTGAATATGCAGAACTTGCAATTCAAGAGGCACGTAAGGTGGCTAATTTGCAAAAAGATCAGCTCAATATTGGTTTTGTGCCTGTAGCAGAAATGAAAATTTTCCCTTACATCATGCCTAATATTCGAGCCCATTTTCCTGAGCTTAAAATCCATTTTCACAGTTTAACTGATGCTGATCAGTTTAAAGCGCTAAAAAATGCCGAAATTGATATTGCGTTTACCCGCTATCAAGATCAATCCAATGACATTGAATGTGTACAAATTTTTAATGAACCTTTGGCGTTAATCGTACCTAAAGATGATCCGATTACAGAGCAGCGTCATGTCAGCATCAAAAATTTTAATGCTCAAAATTTTGTGATTAGTGACGAAGATGCTTCACCACAATTGCATAAAATCATCACCGATTATTTTAAAACCGCCAAGCTTCATGTGAATATCGTGCAACACTCGACCAATATTTTGCTCAATGTCAATTTAGTGGGAATGGGGGTGGGGTGGAGTATTGTACCGGCCTATGTGATTCCACTGTTGGGTGATAAAATTGTGGTCAAAAACACCATTGAGCCTTTGCCGATGATTGGTTTATATGCAAGTTATCGTAAAGCACAAAAAAATGAAGCCATTGAATTAATTCTAAGAATCTTAAAACAACAATTTTATATGGGATTTTGAAATACCTCATAAAAATGGGTGCTTGCACCCATTTTTTATGTTTATTTTTAATTCACAAATTTAACTAAAAATATGTGTTTTTGTTTAGTTTATCTAAAATAAAGCATGATTTATGAGCAGATTTGCCACAGCAACTTTTAACAATAACTTTTAAAATAACGTGATATTGATTACTTTATACTTAAAAGATGCTGCATAAATTAAGTGTTTGGCTATTAAAAAAAATTGTTTTAAGGGGCGAGGCTAAACAAAATTTAGCTTTTAATTATGCCATGACGGAGCAAGAGTTAGACAGGATTGGTAAATTTCGTTTAGCTCAATATCAACGTCGCTTACCTTATATGTTAAGCAGTTTAGATCCTGATGGACAAGATGCTTTTGATCAGCATAGTTACCATTTTTATATTCAAGATGAACAACATATTTTAG
Organism: uncultured Acinetobacter sp.; assembly: GCF_947624825.1. GTDB lineage: Bacteria > Pseudomonadota > Gammaproteobacteria > Pseudomonadales > Moraxellaceae > Acinetobacter. The sequence continues at coordinate 2,718 of NZ_CANQLZ010000053.1, read as the reverse complement.
CTGTTGTACGCTATACGCCTGCTCCTTTTGAACTGGCACAATTACTACAAAAAGATCAATTTTTCGCTGTGCTCACTGAAAATAACCAAGAAAAAACACTAGAAATTTCACGTTTAATCGCAGCCGATACACATCATTATCGTGGTTTGATGCCGGCTTTATTGTTGTATAGCAGTCTGTATTTAAGCCTTGTTGGAGGCTATCGTTATTATATTACCTATTGTAGGGCAGACCGTGCAGCGAAGTTTTCAAGCTTTCGACAAAATGTGACGCAACAACAGTTTAAGATACCCAGTAGAGGCGAGCAGCATTATTTGCTCTATGCAGGTACATTAAGCTCGGCATGTTGGCAAGGCATACGTAGTGCCTATCAGCGTAGAGTTAAAAAAAACCACGCTTAAGGCGTGGTTTTTTAATCGCTTTAATTATTTGGCATAAAGTTTGGCAAATAATTGCTGGCTGACTTGATCAAGGTTTTGTGGAATTGCTAAAGCTGCCACAAAACGATCTGGACGTAAGATCACTACAGATTCAGAAGTTTTACCAAACCATGTTCGAATATCTGTTCCAATATCACCCACGGTGATTACACCGTCATAGTGCTTACGAATTGGATTAGACAACTGTACTGCAGGAATCACTTGAATGAATTTTACACCCAATTTTTTCCATTGTTGCATAGTGGTATCGGAAATACCCCATTGAGGGTCAACACCCCAAGCCAAAATAGCAAAGTCATTGCCAATCACTTCATCAAGCAATACGTGTTCACCTGATTCAAGTTGTACTTTAGGCTGAATAAACATTTTGCCTACAGGGGTATTTTTTTGACCTGTATGGATTAAAGCACCATCATGATACTGTGGCATAGGTTTAAAGCGCATTTCCAACAGGTATTGCTTAATTGGCTTAATGTAGTTTAAGGCATACGCAATACCGTCACGCACTACACCATGCCATTTTTTTGGTGGTGCAAGTACGTTACCTGCCATAACCGATAAATCAATCATGGCTTTAGCATGGTCTTTGCGTTCCACTTGATAAGAGTCGAGTAATTCAGCGCCCGCTTTACCTTGCACAACCATAGCAACTTTCCAACCTAAGTTGAATGCATCACGCATGCCGCTGTTGTAGCCTTGACCTTGCCATACCGGCATGATGTGTGCAGCATCACCGGCAAGTAAAATACGATCTACGCGGAATTTGTCGGCAATACGTGCGTTATGGGTATAGACACGCTGACGAATCACTTCAATCCCATCAGTACTTGGCAAGACTTTAGATAAAAGTTTGGCAATGTTTTCAGGTTGGCTTAATTCTTCTTGAGTTTCACCCGGCATCACCATAAATTCAAAACGACGAATACCATGTGGCAGTGCTGCTGATACATAAGGACGTACAGGGTCACAGCACAGGTAAATATGTGGTGTAGCTAATGGATCATTTTCAATATCAATCACGATCCATTGGTTAGGGGCAGTTTTACCATCAAAACCAATACCTAGGGTACGGCGTACAATTGAGTTACCACCGTCACAGGCAATTAAATACTGTGCATGGATGCTTTCTTCGCCACCTTCTTTGGTTTTAACATTTAAAGTGACACCTGATGCATCTTGATTAAAATGCGTTAAGTGACGGGCAAACAATACGTCAGTTTGTGGGTATTGTTCTAAACCTTTTAATAAAATGTTATCTACTTGTGGCTGTACAAAGGCATTACGGCGTGAGAAACCAAACTCACGTGTAAGTGGCTGAATGTCAGCAAAGCACCGACCTTTTGGGGTTAAAAAACGCATCGCATGGTTAGGTGTGGTGTGCGGTAAGACTTCTTCTACTAAACCTAAAGATTGAATGGTACGTAAAGATTCATCATCAATACCAATCGCACGCGGATAGTCAATTAAACTGTCAAGCTGTTCTACAACTTTGACTTTGACGCCTTGCTTACTTAAATAGTTGGCAAGCGTTAGACCCACAGGGCCTGCGCCTAAAATGGCAACTTCGGTCGTATATTCAGTTTTATGTGTACTCACAGCGAATATCCATTCAATCAATTCACAATAAGAGTATTAATACGCCAAATCTAAATATATACAAGCTATGCCATAGTGGATAGCTTGATTGAAAAAAGTCCTATGGTTGTTTTTATTTTTTAGCAAAGTGCTGTTTTTAATCATAAATATTTGTGTTTTGGTATATGGGTTTTTAATTTAATGATCATTATTTTCTATAATTAAGCATAACTTTAAAAAATTAAACTGCATGACACAATTGCAACTGAAGTTTAGTGTCTAAATACAGTGAAGCATAAACTTATTATGTTGTAGGTTTAGCAGATGGTGCAGATGCTTGAAGAGCCTTATTAGATTATTGATTTAAAAACAATAACAGTTAGATTAGTGAATGATACAGCTTGTTGGGTATGGTTTACGCAGCTGAGTAAAGCTCAATGTTGTCGCTAAGATAAGTGTAAGAATTAGACTTCTTATATTCATATTTTGAGGTCATGAAAAATAAGGCAAGATCTGTCGCAAAGTTTGTTAAGGCTGTAGTCAAATATAAAATTTTAAGTAGCTAGATTTATAGTATTGAACAATAGAGGGTTTATAGATTGGATGTGGCAGCTAAAGGGCATTTTAAAAATAGATCTCTTGCGAAAGTTAATTTAAGAGCATCCAATTCACCATTCCAGCAATTAAATTCATTCTTAGACCA
>NZ_CANQLZ010000052.1 GCF_947624825.1 uncultured Acinetobacter sp. | reverse complement strand
ATTGTTCAAGTTGGTGCGCTCAGAGAGATTCGAACTCCCGACCCCTTAGTTCGTAGCCAAGTGCTCTATCCAGCTGAGCTATGAGCGCGTAACTTGTGTCGTCCTTACAGACTGCGTTTTACTTACTTATTGGTGCGCTCAGAGAGATTCGAACTCCCGACCCCTTAGTTCGTAGCCAAGTGCTCTATCCAGCTGAGCTATGAGCGCGTAACTTGTGTCGTCCTTACAGACTGCGTTTTACTTACTTATTGGTGCGCTCAGAGAGATTCGAACTCCCGACCCCTTAGTTCGTAGCCAAGTGCTCTATCCAGCTGAGCTATGAGCGCGGTATAAGTAAGTTGGCGGTGAGAGAGGGATTCGAACCCTCGATACAGTTGCCCGTATGCATCCTTAGCAGGGATGTGGTTTCAGCCACTCACCCATCTCACCGTAACGTGGTGGCAATATTATAGAGGAAGAGGATTTCATGCAAGCCCTAAAAGTAAAAAAAGCTAAAAAAATCACTCAACAAGCTACTTTTTGAGCACTTTTAGTAAAAACAAGTATATTTAGTATATAAAACATACGTTTATCAAAAAAAACTAAGTCAAAACACAATATTCATGTCAATGACGTGCAGTCTGCCACGGGATGTCTTATGCTAAAGCAATCTACTGATAAGAAACTGAAGATATGATGAAAACTTGGGTCGATCCAGAAGCAAAGGCAGAAGCCGAACGTTATGACAATCCCATCCCTAGCCGTACTCTAATTTTAGAAACGGTTAGCCAACTAAAAACGTCACAATCACATGCTGATCTTGTGGAACATTTTGAAATCGCCGATCAAAAAAGTATTGATGCCCTGCAACACCGTTTAATTGCAATGGTACGTGATGGTCAGCTGATGAAAGATGGTTTTAAATTCCAAATTGCTGCTGAACAACCGACCCATGAAGCCACTGTCTATATCAATAGCAAAGGTTTAGGTACTGCCAATATTAGCGGCAGCGATGATTTATTGTTGCCTGAACGTGAATTACGCCAAGTGTTTAATGGCGACCGTGTAAAGGTGCGCCAAACTTCAGTCGATCGTAAAGGCAAGCCATGGGGTTTTGTCACAGAAGTTGTGCAGCACCGTGTTAAACAAGTGATTGGTAAAGTGTCCATGTACGATGGCGAATACTTTGTGCAGCCAAGTGCGCCCAATAGTCATCAGCCAATTACTTTAGAAAAAGAGTTGATTGAACATGCCAAAGTCAATTTAGGCGATTCAATTCGTGTGGCGATTGATACCTATCCCACCAAAGAAGAATTTGCAACCGGCCATATTGTGCAATCCATGGCGGATAAATCAGATACCGAAATCATTATTCCACAAACCATTTTAGAATTTGGTTTGCCGTATGAGTTTCCCGAAGACGTCATCAAAGATGCCGCAAGCTTTAAAGAGCCAACTGAAAAAGACCGCGAAGGACGTATTGATTTACGTGATTTAGCCTTAGTCACCATTGATGGTGAAGATGCGCGCGATTTTGATGATGCTGTTTATGCTGAAAAACGTCCGGGTGGCGGTTATCGTGTAGTAGTTGCCATTGCCGATGTAACTCATTATGTACGTCCGGGCAAGCCATTGGATGATGAAGCAATCGAGCGTGGTACTTCCGTTTATTTCCCACACTTTGTACTGCCAATGCTGCCAGAAGCATTATCTAATGGTTTATGTTCGCTTAATCCAAACGTAGACCGCTTGTGTATGGTGTGTGACTTAAAACTCTCACGCGCGGGTCGTGTTACGGGTTATGAATTCTATCCATCTGTGATGCATTCAAAAGCACGTTTAACTTACGACCAAGTGGCGCAGTATTTTGATGGTGATAGCACGGCGCTCACCGAAGACCGTAGCGTTCGTAAGTCACTCAATACCTTGTTCCAATTGTATCAAGTGCTTAAAGGCTTACGTGCCGAACGTCATGCCATGGAATTTGAAACTGTTGAAACTTACATGACCTTTGACGAGCTTGGTGGAATTAATGAAATTTTACCGCGTAGCCGTAACGATGCACACAAACTCATTGAAGAATGCATGTTGTTGGCCAACGTTGCAGCAGCAGAATATGCGCTCAAAAATGAAGTGCCAATGCTGTACCGTATTCATGAGCCACCTGAGTTTTCGCGTATTCAAAAAGTGCGTGACTTTGTCAAATTGTTAGGTTTGCCATTTCCTGAACAACCCACCCAAGCCGACTATCAAGCGGTCATTGAAGCCACTAAAGACCGTATTGATGCACCAAGCATTCATGCCGTGTTATTGCGCTCGATGATGCAAGCCTATTATGGACCAAATAATGCAGGTCACTATGGCTTAGCCTATGATGCTTACACTCACTTTACTTCTCCAATTCGTCGTTATCCTGACTTATTGTTGCATCGTGCCATTAAAGCGCATCTCAAAAATAAACCATCGCCATTATCAGGTGGTGCATTAGATGAAGCCGGCACACATTTTTCAGCCACAGAACGTCGTGCTGATGAAGCCTCACGCTCAGTCACCACATGGCTCAAATGCCATTATATGCAGCAGCATATTGGTGAAGATTTTGTAGGCACTATCTCGGCAGTGGCTGAATTTGGCCTGTTTGTGACGCTTAAAGATTTGTACGTCGACGGCATGATTCATGTCAGTCAATTAGGTGATGATTATTTTGTTTATGATCAAATGAGCCAAAGCCTAATTGGACAAAATCATGGCCAAAGCTTTAGCTTAGGCGATGAAGTTAAAATTAAAGTGGCCGGTGTCAATCTTGAAGAACGTAAGATTGATTTTGAACTGCTACAGCAATTGACTCATGCCGGTCGCCCTGTGCGTAGCCGTGCGCCACGTAGTTCAGCACCACGCGCGGCTGCTACACGCACTCGCCCTGTTGTGACCGAACAGACCTTTAACGAGCGTCCAAACGTCAGTGATGCAGGCGACGATGGTGAACAGCCCATTAAAAAGAAAAAAGCTAAAAAGCCCAGTGCCTACAGTAAAAAGCCTGTTAAAAAACATGCAGGAAAATCTGAAGCAAAGGCTAAAGATAAGCTAAAGAAAAAAACCAAGACAAAAAAGAAGAAATCAAACGCCAAACCACAAACTGACTAAATAAAAAGAGCGCTTCGGCGCTCTTTTTATTTGCCAAAACAAAATCCTTGACTAAATTTTTCAAGTGTATATCTTTTGCACTTTTATCTAGGGGGCAAATCATGCGAAAAATTTTAACTTCAACTTTACTTGCAACTACATTAATGACTTCAGGCTGTGCCACCATTTTCAACGGTTCAAGCCAAACAGTGAATATTAGAAGTAATGATGCTGATGCAAAAATCTATGTAAACGAAGAATACATGGGTAAAAACCAAGCTGCTTATACCTTCAAGAAAAAAGAAAACTATGTGATTAAAGCTGAAAAAGCAGGCTGTAAGACAACTACCATTACAGCACAAAAAACCTTTGACCCAACCACCTTATTAGGTGTTTTTATAGATTGGGGAATCTTTTCAATTTTAGTTGTTGATGGTGCGGCAACTGGTGCATGGCAGAAATTTGATAAAACCAGTTATGTCATTGACCCAGACTGTTAATCTTAAAAGGAGCGCTTCGGCGCTCTTTTTCTTGGCTTTATGCTTGATTTTCCGCTCAACAAGCCCTACATCTAGTATTAAGATAAAATAGAGCAATCCAGATATGACACTCCAACAGGCCACCTTGCCAGTTCCACAGTTTGATCAAATCATCCTTGAGCAATTACAACAACAGATTCAAGATGCAATCAATCAAGGCCAAGCATTTTTACACAATTTAAATCAGGTGCCTGAGCAACAAGCGGCTCGCTTAGAAACAATTGAGCAACTCGATACGCTTGAAAATAATATGAGTGAAGCATGGGGCGTGTTGTCGCATTTAAATGCAGTGATGAACAACAGCCAAACACGTGAGGTCTACCAAGCTTTACTGCCTAGTTTAAGTGCTTATTATACAGAGCTTGGTCAACACACTGTGTTGTATCAAACCTTTCAACAGGTACACGATGCCACTGAATATAGCGACTTAAGTGCAGCACAACAAAGTGCTATTCGCCTAGCCCTACGTGATTTTAAACTCTCAGGTGTGGCTTTAGAGGGCGCAGCAAAAAAACGCTATGCTGAAATTTCTGCTCGTTTATCGCAATTGTCCTCTGATTTTTCCAATCATGTTTTAGATGCCACACAAGCCTATTTTAAAGCGTTGTCTGAAGACGAGCTTAAAGGCTTACCTGCAAGTAGTGTTGAGTTATTAAAACAATATGGTCAGCAACGCGAACTTGAACAAGCTGTCGCAACGCTCGATTTTCCATCATATTTGGCGATTATGACCTATGCCGAAGATCGTGCACTACGTGAAAGCTTGTATAAGGCTTACACCACACGTGCCTCAGATCAAGCCGAAAATCTGGACTTTGATAATACTGAAGTAATGCAAGAGATTCTAAGCTTGCGTCAAGAAATGGCCGCTTTACTTGGCTTTAATAACTATGCGGAATTATCACTCGCCAGCAAAATGGCACCTGATGTAACAAGTGTGCAAACCTTCTTGGCTGAATTGGCTGAACACGCGCGCCAACCTGCAACCCAAGACATTAGCGCACTCAAAGCCATTGCTGCGGCTGATGGCATTGTTGAGCTTCAGCCATGGGATAGCACCTTTTACTCTGAAAAACTCAAAGTAGCGCAATTTAACCTCTCTCAAGAGGCACTTAAGCCTTACTTCCCCGCACCTAAAGTGCTACAAGGCTTATTTAGCATTGTAAAACGTTTATATGGTATAGACGTTATTGAGCGTCAAGCACCGGTTTGGCATGCAGATGCACGTTATTTTGAACTTGAAGATCAAGGTCAAGTCCTTGGTGGTTTTTACTTTGATTTATATGCACGTAGTGGCAAACGTGGTGGTGCATGGATGAGTGGTTTCCGCTCACGCATGCAAACACAACACGGCTTACAAAAACCAATCTGCTATATGGTGTGTAACTTTACGCCACCTGTAGGTGAGCAACCTGCTTTGCTCACCCATGATGAAGTGATTACCTTATTCCATGAATTTGGACACGGCTTGCATCATATGCTCACCGAAGTGGACAACATCTCTGTGGCCGGTACACATGGCGTGGCATGGGATGCGGTCGAGCTACCAAGCCAATTTATGGAGTTTTGGGCATGGGATCAAGAAAGCTTGAGCTTGCTGAGCGAACATATTGAAACCAAGCAACATTTGCCAAGCGACTTACTCAAAGCCCTATTAGATGCACGATTTTTCCAATCAGGAATGCAAACCTTACGTCAAATTGAATTTGCTTTATTTGATTTAAATATTCATGCCACCAGTCCTGCTTTAGATGCACAAGGTATTCAAAGCACGCTAGATCAGATTCGCGCACAATTTAGTGTAGTACCAAGTGTCGCTTATAACCGCTTCCAACATAGCTTTAGCCATATTTTTGCCGGAGGCTATGCAGCAGGTTACTACTCATATAAATGGGCTGAAGTATTAGCCAGTGATGCTTTTGATCGTTTTGAACATGAAGGGATTTTTAATACCCAAACCGGTCAAGAATTCCGTCAAGCGGTGCTTGCAGTGGGTGGTCGTGACAGTGCGTTAGAGGCCTTTGTTAATTTCCGCGGTCGTGAACCTAAAATTGATGCATTATTACGTCATCAAGGTTGGACGAATAACGCCTAAGTTGCGTAAAATAGTGGCAAATTTTAGTCTACAGTGAGTATCATCATTATGAAGCGTCGTTTTATTGCAGGTGCTAAATGTCCACGCTGTGAAGCCCAAGACCGTATTGTGATGCTCACCACAGCCGATGCTGAATGGATCGAGTGTATTGAATGTGACTATTCAGAAAATCGCCCAACCGAAGTGCTTGAACCTGAAGTACCTGCGGTTGCCGATGAAATTGGCGTGATTCAATTTAAACCACGTAAAGCTTAAAACTTATGTCAAATAAGCCACGTTATGCTTCAAACTTAGTTTGGCTGATTGCAAGTGTACTTGTCGTAATCACGGTTGCGATAAGTACTTATTGGTGGTTACCTCAACAGCCAAGTCTGCCCCTACATCCACCTCAAACCACACTAGATCAAACTAATTCTACAAACTCTAATTTGGCTGCCTCAGAGGCATTTGTGCCGACTCCAAATAAAGTATTGGTCGATGAAGAACTATTAAAACAAGACTTGCCTGAAAATATCACTTTAATCAAAGAAGAAATTGCCAAACAAGATGATATTCAACAACAATTACAGCAACAAGAAAAAATGCTACAGCAGCAAAATCTTAGCGCAGATGAGTTAATTCGCCTTAAACAGCAACAAATTGAATTCCTCGAACAACAACTGAATAATCAATCACCTGTAAACCCATCTTGATGATCCGTTACATTGCAATGGTGCGTGTCTAATGTCTAAAGTGATCAACTCGCCTTTATTCAAAGCTATTGGTTGCTTGACCATCGCAGCATTTTTATTTTCGTTGATGGGCGTATGTATTCGTTATGCATCGCATAGTCTGGACAATGCCACGATCGTTTTTTTTCGTAATTTTATTGGCTTGTTTATTTTTCTGCCTTTAATTTTAAATAAAGGCAGCAGCTTTTTTAAAACCGATAAAATTTGGATGCACACTTGGCGTGCTTTGGCAGGCTTAACCGCCATGTATGGCTTTTTCTATGCCATAGCGCATTTAAAACTCTCTAATGCCATGGTATTTACCTATTCATCGCCCATTTTTATTCCTTTAATTGCTTGGTTATTTTTAAAAGAGAAAATAACTAGCAGTATGCTGTGTGCTGCGGTTATTGGTTTGTTGGGTGTGTTATGCGTAGCTAAACCTGATCAGGGCTTATTTAATCTGATGTCCGGCATTGGCTTAGGTGCAAGCTTTTTAGCAGCCATGGCTTTTGTGACTGTGCGTGCTTTAACAGCCACCGAACCGCCTGAGCGAATTGTATTTTATTTTTGTTTGATTGGCAGTTTGGTATCTATGATCCCTATGTTTTGGCTGTGGCGAACTTATACTTTGGCTGAACTGAGTTTATTAATTAGTATAGGACTACTGGCCAATATCAGTCAGTTATTTTTATCCAATGCTTATAAATTAGCACCTGCAAGCCAAATTGGACCTGTAAATTATATTGCAATTATTTTTGCAGGGATTTGGGGCTATTGGTTTTGGCAAGAAATGCCTGATGCTTTAAGTTTGGTTGGCTTTGGATTTATTTTAATCGCGATTTTAATGTGCAGCCCACTGTTTAAAAAAAGTGCTAATAAAGCTTAGCAAGCACCTTTACACGCTTCCAATCAGCTGCTGCAAGTTGATCAGACCAAATCACTAAGGGCGGCTGTTTTACAAAGAAGATCACCACATACACGCCATGATCAATAATTTTTTGAATGCTATCGGTTGTTATGTTTTGCTTTTGAGTGATTAAAGTCCATTGACCATTAGCAAAATATTCAAGCTGCACCACACGATCTTGGTAAAAAAAGTGTAGATAGCTCAAGATTATAATCAAGGTGGCAAGCAAAGTGAGCCACCCTGATAGCGTTATCGCACATATACTAATTACAACACCTGCCAAGCACAACTGTACCGCGTAGCCTATTAAGCTACGTTTGAGTTGCAAGCAAGTTTTAGCCATGTACGTAATCTTTAAGTTTATTAATCAAAGCGCGCATTTCTGGACGTGGCGGCTCAGACACTTCCATAAACCAATCGAGTAAATCTGGATCTTCTTGTTCCACTAATTCGGCAAATGTGGCTCTTTCTTCAGCATCTGCTTGTAAATAATGGTTTTTCACGTATGGGTCAAAATAAACATCAATTTCTTTTAAACCGCGACGAGCGCGGTAAATCACCTTACGTTCTTCTAAGCTGATATCTTGCATGGTATGTCCCAAGAGTAATTATCTGATTTAAGTGTACCCGATTTTAAACCTGAATGGCGTAGCTTGCGATGCCAAAGTCTTGTCGCTTAAAGCTAAAACAGGCAAGCAACTTAAACAAAATGAAGCTCTCTAGAACTCACAAAAAGATATCCATATCAAATTTTAGGCAATAAAAAAGACCGGTGAAACACCGGTCTTTTTTAGAACAACTGAACAGTTCTTACGAAATTATTTAACTTCGCGATCTACTAGTTCAACGTAAGCCATCGGCGCAGCATCACCTGCACGGAAGCCCGCTTTAAGAACACGTAGATAACCGCCGTTACGTTCTTTGTAACGAGGGCCAAGAACGGTAAATAATTTACCAACAGTTGCTGCTGAACGAGTACGAGCAAACGCTAAACGGCGGTTTGCAACAGTATCGTTTTTAGCTAAAGTGATTAAAGGCTCAGCTACACGACGTAACTCTTTTGCTTTAGGCACAGTCGTTTTGATTAACTCGTGCTCGAACAAAGAATTAGCCATGTTTTGGAACATCGCTTTACGATGACTGCTTGTACGGCCTAATTTCACACCACTATTACGATGACGCATGGTGATAGTCCTACTTAATTAACGGCTACGATAAGCGAAACGGTCGTCCATGCGGAGGCTAGCCGGTGGCCAGTTCTCTAAACGCATGCCGAGCTGTAAGCCTTTCGATGCCAGAACATCTTTGATCTCAGTAAGCGACTTTTTACCAAGGTTAGGAGTTTTGAGAAGCTCCACCTCAGTGCGCTGAACAAGATCACCAATGTAGTAAATGTTTTCTGCCTTCAAACAGTTAGCAGAACGAACAGTAAGCTCTAGATCATCTACTGGACGAAGCAAGATTGGATCAACTTCTTCGCGAGGTTCTTGAGCAACTGGTGCTTGATCTTTTTGCAGGTCAACAAAAATCGCGATTTGTTGTTGCAAGATCGTTGCTGCCTTACGAATTGCTTCTTCAGGATCAACAGTACCATTTGTTTCAAGATCAATGATCAGTTTATCAAGGTCTGTACGTTGTTCTACACGAGCATTTTCAACTGTGTAAGACACACGTTTGATTGGGCTATAAGACGCATCTAACTGTAAGCGACCTACAGGGCGAGTTTCGCCCTCTGGGAAGCGTGAGTCAGAAGTCTCATAACCACGACCTTGAGCAACTTTCAGGCGCATCTTAAGATTGCCTGTAGCACTTAACGTGCCGATCAAATGCTCAGGGTTAACCACTTCAACATTATGAGGTAAACGAAGGTCAGCCGCTGTTACGTCGCCTGGCCCTTGTTTTTCTAATGTTAAATAAGCTTCATTTTGATCGAACAGCTTAATAGACAATCCTTTTAGGTTCAGCAAGAGCTCGACGATGTCCTGCTGCAAGCCTTCCAAAGTACTGTACTCGTGCTCAACACCTTCAATCTCTACTTCAACCACAGCTGCGCCAGGTAAAGAAGAAAGAAGGATGCGACGTAAAGCATTGCCCAGAGTGTGACCAAAGCCACGCTCTAAGGGTTCTAGAATAACTTTTGCCGAGGTCCCGCTTGCCGCTTCGACCTTGATCGCTTGCGGAGTTAGAAACTCATTTGCAGTACGCGTCATTATTGCCACCTCAAGGATTATTTAGAATACAATTCTACAATCAAGCTTTCGTTGATTTCAGCAGGTAAATCAGAACGATCTGGAGCAGCTTTGAATGTACCTTCAAGTTTCGAATGATCTACTTCGATCCATGAAGCTGTACCACGTTGTGCAGCTAATTCAATTGCGTTTTTAATACGTAATTGTTGTTTAGCGCCTTCGTGAACTGCAATCACGTCACCAGCTTTAACTTGGATAGACGCGATGTTAACGCGACGGCCATTTAAAGTGATTGAACGGTGAGATACTAACTGACGAGCTTCTGCACGTGTAGAACCGAAACCCATGCGATAAACAACGTTATCAAGACGGCTTTCGAGTAACTTTAACAAGTTCTCACCAGTTGCGCCTTTAACACGAGCTGCTTCTTTGTAGTAGTTACTAAATTGACGTTCTAAAACACCGTACATACGACGTACTTTTTGTTTTTCACGTAATTGTAGTGAGTACTCAGATTGTTTGCTACCACGAGCTCCGCCGTGTTGGCCTGGAGCTTTAGCATGTTTTTTAGTCTTAACGTCAAACGGTTTAACGCCAGATTTTAATTGCAGGTCTGTCCCTTCGCGGCGAGAGAGTTTGCATTTTGGACCAATATAACGAGCCATGAATGTTTCTCCTTACACGCGACGTTTTTTAGGTGGACGGCAACCGTTGTGAGGAATTGGTGTCACATCGGTAATGCTGTTAATCTTATAACCCACTGCGCCTAATGCACGAACCGCAGATTCACGACCTGGACCAGGACCTTTTACAAGGACGTCCAAGTTTTTCAAACCGTAGTCTAAAGCTGCTTTACCAGCAACTTCAGCAGCTACCTGAGCAGCGAACGGAGTTGATTTACGTGATCCACGGAAGCCTTGTCCACCTGAAGTGGCCCAAGCCAATGCATTACCTTGACGATCGGTAATCGTTACAATGGTGTTATTAAAAGACGCGTGAATGTGTGCAACACCTTCAGAGACGGTACGAGTGACCTTCTTGCGTGTGCGAGTATCTTTAGCCATCTTTTAGCTTCCAGAAATCTTACTTTTTAATCGGTTTGCGCGGACCTTTACGGGTACGTGCGTTAGTTTTTGTGCGTTGACCGCGGACAGGCAAGCTACGACGATGACGAAGACCACGGTAGCAGCCTAAATCCATTAAACGTTTAATGTTCATGGAAATTTCGCGACGTAAGTCACCTTCGGTAGGAACCTTAGCAACTTCTGCACGAATCGCATCAAGCTGAGCATCGTCCAACTCACGAATCTTGGTAGTAGTTTCGATACCAACAGCAGCTAAGATTTGCTTAGCAGTGTGGCGACCGATACCAAAGATATACGTAAGGGAGATAACAGCATGCTTGTTATCCGGAATGTTTACACCGGCAATACGAGCCATTCACTTTCTCCAAAAAGGCGGTAGAGATAATCAACCGCCCCACAAAAATCTTGAGGGGCGGATAATAACCTAATTAGCCTACTGAAATCAACAGGTCTTGATCAGATTAACCTTGACGCTGCTTATGACGAGGTTCTGCGCTACAAATCACGCGGATAACCCCATTACGACGGATAACTTTACAGCTACCACAAATTTTCTTTACAGAAGCTTGTACTTTCATGATGAAACCTCTAAGTGCGCTTATCCCTGAGGATGAGCAGTCGTTTTTCTCATTAATGTTTGATTATCGTATTGATGCGAGGTGAGATGAGCTTGTAGCTGAGCCATAAAATCCATCACCACAACAACCACAATCAGTAACGATGTGCCACCTAAGCTAAATGGGATTCCAAATGAACTTTGCAATACCATTGGCATTAGACACACCACAGTGATGTAGATCGCGCCAATAAAAGTCAAACGATTGAGAATGTGATCTAAGTAACGAGCAGTTTGCTCACCTGGGCGTATACCGGGCACATAAGCTCCGCTACGTTTAAGATTCTCTGAGACTTCTTTAGGGCTAAATACAAGCGCCGTATAGAAATAACAGAAGAAGATAATTAACGCACCAAAGAGCACCAAATATAACGGCTGTCCAGGCGACAACACGAGTGCCAAATCTTGTAGGCTACGCTGAATTAACCCTGCATCAGGATCGGCACTACCGACCCACTGACCTAAGCTCGCGGGGAACAAAAGCAATGAGCTGGCAAAAATTGCCGGAATAACACCTGCCATATTAATTTTTAACGGCAAATGTGTCTGCTGTGCAGCAAATACACGACGACCTTGTTGTTTTTGAGCATAGTTTACTGGAATGCGACGCTGCGCCTTCTCAATAAACACAATTGCTGCCAATACTGCCAATGATAACAGAGCGAAGATCGCTAAGCCAATCAAACTTGATTGTCCACTATCAATTGAACTAAATGATTGCATCACTAAGTTCGGCAAACCTGCAACAATACCCGCAAAGATAATCATGGATATACCATTACCTACCCCGCGTTCAGTGATCTGCTCACCTAACCACATCAAGAACATAGTGCCTGCTACCAATGAAGTCACGGCTGGAATGTAAAAAGCAAGTCCTGACGTTAAGGTAATCCCTTGACTAATCAGACCTGCACACATACCAATCGACTGCACTAAAGCAAGGAACAATGTACCTTGTCGCGTATATTGGTTAATTTTACGCTTACCCTGCTCGCCTTCTTTTTTCAAAGCTTCGAGCGATGGAACCACTGTTGACATCAACTGCACGATAATCGAGGCAGAAATGTAAGGCATGATCCCAAGAGCAAGAATAGACATTCGCTCTAATGCACCGCCTGAAAACATATTAAACAAACCCAGGATTGTACCTGAGTTTGCATTAAATAAGTTCTCAAGGGCAGCATTGTCGATGCCCGGTACCGGAATATGCGCTCCTAGTCGAAAGACCAACAACGCACCAATGAGAAACATCATTCGGCGAATAATTTCACGATATTTGACGTGAAACGGTTGACCTTTCATCATGTTAACATGACCTGCAGAACTAGGAGTCATAGACACTGGAGATTACTCCTCGACTTTACCGCCAGCAGCTTCAACAGCAGCTTTAGCGCCTTTAGTCAATGCAACACCTTGAACAGTGAATGCGCGAGTAATTTCACCAGAAAGTACGATACGAGCACGTAACATATCTTTACGTACAACGTTTGCAGCTTTTAAAGTTTCAAGAGAAATGATATCGCCTTCAACTTTGTTAAGCTCAGATAAACGTACTTCAGCTGTTTTCAATGCCTGTTGGCTAGTGAAGCCGAATTTAGGCAAACGACGATATAACGCTGTTTGACCGCCTTCAAAGCCTGGACGAGTACCACCGCTCTTACGTGAGTTTTGACCTTTGACACCACGGCCACCAGTCTTACCCATACCAGAACCGATACCACGGCCTAGACGAACGCTTTCACGTTTAGCACCTTCTGCAGGTGCAATTGTATTTAAACGCAGAGTCATGGCTTATTCCTCTACACTAACCATATAGTAGACTTGGTTGATCATACCACGGTTAGAAGGCGTATCTTGCACTTCTACAGTATGACCAATACGACGCAGACCTAAACCTTGAAGGCTAAGCTTGTGATTTTTCAAGCGATGCGATGCAGATTTAGTCTGGGTAACTTTAATCGTTTTCATGATTATTACCCTTGAATTTGTTCTACTGAAAGACCACGTTTCGCAGCGACTTTCTCAGGAGAAGTCATATCACGCAGACCGTTGAAAGTCGCGTTTACTACGTTAGCAGCGTTAGTAGAACCATAGCATTTTGTCAACACGTTGTGTACGCCAACAGCTTCTAAAACTGCACGCATAGCACCACCAGCAATTACACCAGTACCTTCAGAAGCAGGTTGCATGTAAACGCGGCTTGCACCGTGACGAGCATTAATAGGATGTTGTACAGTACCGTTAACAAGGTCAACTGTAATCATGTTACGACGAGCAGCTTCAAGTGCTTTAGAAATAGCAGCTGGAACTTCACGTGCTTTACCACGACCAAAACCTACGCGACCATTACCATCACCCACAACAGTTAATGCTGTGAAAGAGAAGATACGACCACCCTTAACAACTTTGGCTACACGATCAACGGCAACCAGCTTTTCAACAAGACCTTCGTTTTGTTCAACTTTAGCCATGATTAGAACTCCAAGCCGTTTTCACGAGCAGCATCAGCCAAGGCTTTGATACGACCATGATATTTGAAACCAGAACGGTCAAATGCAACTTTAGTTACGCCAGCTGCTTTCGCACGCTCTGCAATTAAAGCACCAACTTTTTGAGCCGCTTCAACGTTACCAGTTGTACCAGCACGTAGAGTAGCGTCTAAAGTAGAAGCTTGCGCTAATACTTTGCCACCATCTGCTGAGATAACTTGAGCATAGATGTGACGCGGAGTGCGGTTTACACACAAACGAGTCGCACCCAACGCACGGATGTGCAAGCGTGTGCTTTTCGCACGACGCAAACGGGATTGTTTCTTTTCGTTCATAAGAACCTCGCGCCTTATTTCTTCTTAGCTTCTTTACGAAGTACAACTTCATCAGAATAACGAACACCTTTACCTTTATAAGGCTCTGGTGGACGGTAACCACGGATATCTGCAGCAACTTGACCTAGTGCAGCTTTATCAGCTGATTTCAGTACGATTTCAGTTGCTGTAGGAGTTTCAGCAGTTACACCTTCAGGAAGGTTGTAATCGATCGGGTGAGAAAAACCTAGGTTAAGGTTAACAACGTTACCTTTAACCGCAGCTTTATAACCAACACCGATAAGCTGTAACTTACGTTCGAAACCTTCGCTAACACCTTTTACAAGGTTGTTAAGCACAGCGCGAGCAGTACCAGCTTGCATCCAAGCGTCTTTCGACTCTTGTACTGGAGCAATAGCCAGAGTACCGTCTTCCTGTTTAAGCTCGACCAGCGCATGCAGGTTGAAAGACAATGTACCTTTAGTGCCTTTCACTTCGACCTGCCGGCCGTTCTGAGTAACTGTTACACCATTCGGTACAGTTACTGGGGCTTTAGCCACACGAGACATGAGGAATCACCTATTAAGAAACAAAAGCAATAACTTCACCACCGATGCCCGCAGCACGTGCAGCGCGATCAGTCATGATGCCTTTGCTTGTAGAAACAATTGCAATACCTAAACCTTGCTTAACGCTTGGAAGTGCATCTTTACCGCGATATTGACGTAGACCTGGACGGCTTACGCGCTTCACAGTTTCGATAACTGGTTTGCCTTCGAAATATTTTAAAGTCAAAGTAAGCGTTGCTTTACCTTCGGCATCAGCAACCGCTACGTCAGCGATGTAACCTTCTTGTACAAGAACGTTTGCAATCGCAACTTTCAACTTAGAGTTTGGCATAGAAACAGTTTGTTTCTTAGCCATTTGCGCGTTACGAACACGTGTTAACATGTCGGCAACGGTATCTTGCATACTCATTTATAGTGCTCCTTACCAGCTTGCCTTAACAACGCCAGGTACATCACCTTGCATTACGGTATCACGTAGTTTGTTACGGCTTAAACCGAACTTACGGAAATAACCATGCGGACGACCAGTTAAACCACAACGGTTACGTAGGCGAACTGGAGATGCATTACGTGGTAATGCTTGAAATTTCATCATCGCTTCGAAACGTTCTTCGTCTGATGCATTTACGTTTGCGATAATTGCTTTTAATTCAGCACGTTTCGCAGCGTATTTAGCAACAGTAGCTTCGCGTTTCAATTCGCGATTAATCATACTCTTCTTAGCCATATCGACCTCTTATTTGAACGGGAAGCCAAATGCACGCATAAGCGCACGGCCTTCGTCATCGGTGCGAGCAGTCGTAGTGATGGTAATATCCATACCACGAATACGATCAATCTTATCAAAATCGATTTCAGGGAACATGATCTGTTCCTTAAGACCCATCGAGTA
>NZ_CANQLZ010000051.1 GCF_947624825.1 uncultured Acinetobacter sp. | reverse complement strand
CTTGAATACTATGTGTGCGTAGACGCTCTGGACTGACATACAGTAAATCGATATTGCCTTGCCAAATTTCTTCTAAAATACGTTGTTGTTCTTCAGCATGTTGGCCTGAAATTAAGCAGGCTGTGCGTGAGCCCCACGGCTGAAGCTGTTGTAGCCCAAGCACTTGGTCTTCCATTAAGGCTTTAAGGGGAGAGATGACCACAGTCAATTCACGACGATAGCGACTTAAGATAAAGGCAGGCAGTTGAAAGGTTAAACTTTTCCCCCCGCCTGTGGGCAGTAACCCCACAGGGACACTGTTGCCTTGGGCCAAGGTGTGAATAATTTTTTCTTGACCCTCACGTAGCGAATAACCAAAGATCTCTTGGCTTTCTAAATTAAAATCAATGGCTTGAAACTGTTGATTCCCCCAAAAGATTTTCTCAGCTTCAATAAACCCTGCACCATATTCAGAAATGTCCATCAACCACGCAGGTCGGCGACAGCTCGGCTCATCTAAATGTAAGATCCAATGTGCAAAAGCAATCGCACCAATCCATTTGGCATCATTTTTTTCATCGAGCTGATGGATGTAATTGATCAGTTCATTGACTTGGCCATGTTGTGCCAACACAAGGTGGGGTGAAGCATCGGTCTCCTTTTTAATGTCACCCAGAAAATGCCAATGGCTTTTTCGTTGTTGAATCCATGTGACAATTTGTGGGTGGGTATGGGTTTGCCATGCTTTTTGAATGTCTAAATATAATTGGTAACTTTCTAACGCATCATCACAAGGCTGATTGGTTTGGCTCTGTGCTTTGTAAATTTTCAGCAAAGCATGTGAGGGTTTATGTGGGAAAATCAGGCTCGACAGAACTAAGGTATCAATGGCTTTATATTTTTTAATATAGTCAATGGCGGCATAAGTGCCTGTATACAAGGCTAACCAAGGTAAATCAAACTGCACAATATTATGCCCCCCCACATATTGGGCCTGATATAAAATTTGCACAAGCTGTCCCAGCTCAGCTTCTTGAACATGGGTGATATAGCATTGGCCATCGACGATGCCTAACAGCCCCCCGATTAAGAATTTTTTACTTGCAGGATCAATTTCTAAATCAAACCATACCGTTTGTTGGTGAAAAAGAGTCGATGCCTCATGAAAAGAAATTTCTTTGAATGTATTCGTTATCATGGCTTGAATTTAATGGTTGACTTATTGGCGGGTATATTAAATGAATTTTATAAGTTGTTGAAATTATAATCTAAATCAGATGGGTTTTTATATAGTTATCTGAAAAAGGCGAGATTACCCCATAACAGCTCATGTTACAGGTGCTTTAGGTCTCGATCATGGTTTGGACCAAAGACGATTAAGCATATTTTTTAAGATTCAGATCAGGATTAGATTATTTAAACTCTGTCATGTCGTTGATTTAAAGTCATGGTTTGGTCAATAGAGTTTGCTATCATGGCTTTTATTTTCATTTACAGATGATGTATGTCTGACCTCGCTTTACCTTTGCAACGTATTCCTAAATATATGCCGATTCGTGATGTACTTGCTCATCAAATCGAATCAGGCCAACGACAAAGTAATGAAAAGTTACCTTCCGAACGTGTCTTATCTGAGATGTTAAGCACCACACGTGTTGCAGTTCGAGAAGCACTACTCATGTTAGAGATGGAAGGCTTGATTTACCGCTTAGACCGTAGAGGTTGGTTTGTACGTGCTCCACGAATTATCTATTGTCCGCAATCCACCAAAAGTTTTAATCAGTATGTCTGTGAACAAGGTGCATTACCAAGTACGCAGGTGCTGTCCATGCAAAGGGTGACAGCGACAGCCTGGGATGCTCAGCATCTGGACATGAAGTTAGGTGAAGAGATTTATTCGATTTGGCGTAAACGAAGCATTAATGGACGTGCTGTTCTGGTTGAACATTTAAGGATTAAAGCGCAGCTGTTTCCTGATTTACTCCAGCATGATTTAAGTCAATCGATGACGCAATTAATGGCTGAGCATTATCAAAGACATCTGACACGGGCACACGTTCATCTGTATCCAGCGGCATTGGCTGAGCAACAAGCCAAGGCTTTACATGTCAATGTAGGCAGTATGGGCCTCTATATTTCAAGAACCAATCGTGATCAATCCGGTGTGATTACAGACGTCAATCAAGAGTATTGGTTGCATGATGTGTTAGATTTGCATTTTGAAGCACATTAATCTGGTTTAAACCAGATTAATTAAACTGTCATAAATTGCTGCTTAAATACGACGCATAAGAGAATTACATTCATTGGGAATGTTACATGCGTCTGAATAAATTTCATGATAAAAAATCTGGGTGGGTTGCTGCTGTAACGCTGGTGAGTGCGTTAGCGCTGGGTGGTTGTACCACCAACAGTGTGAACCAAGATCAAGAAGAGCTGACGGTCTATACTGCTGTCGAAACAGATCAACTCAAACGTTATCAATGGGCCTTAAAAAAAGCGCATCCTGAACTTAAAATTAAATGGGTGCGTGATTCAACCGGTGTGATCACCGCAAAACTTTTGGCCGAAAAGCATAATCCGCAAGCGGATGTGGTGATGGGATTGGCCCTGACCAGTCTGTTAGTGATGGAACAAGATGACTTGCTCCAGCCGTATCGTCCTAAAAATGTAGACGCTCTCAAACCAAGCTTTTATAGTCAAAAAACTACACCGACATGGACCGGGATGGCAGCCTGGGAAGCTGCTTTATGTGTGAATACGGTTGAATTAAAAAAACGTAATTTACCTATGCCACAATCATGGCAAGATCTCACCCAAGCCTATTATAAAGATTTAATTGTGATGCCGAACCCTGCATCCAGTGGTACAGGCTATTTGGATGTTACGGCATGGATTCAACTGTTTGGTGAAGATCAAGCTTGGCAATATATGCAGGATTTAGATCGCAATATTTCGCAATACGTTCATTCAGGGTCTAAGCCATGCAAAATGGCGGCGCAAGGTGAAGCTGTAATTGGCATTTCATTTGGTTACCCAGGCTTAAAGCTCAAAGCACAAGGTGCACCTTTAGCCTTAATCCATCCAAAAGAGGGCTTGGGTTGGGAAATGGAAGCCTCTGCGATTGTCAAAGGAACCTCAAATTTAAGCAGCGCACAAAAATTTATTGATTGGACCGTAAGTGAAGCTGCCAATCAAGCCTATGCGCAAAACTTTGCTTTGGTGGCACATCAAGGGGTGACACCGCAACATACAGGTATGCCTGCAAATCTCGAACAAAAACTCATTCCCCATGATTTTGATTGGGCAGCACAACAACGAGACCGCATTTTAAAACGCTGGTCAGCACAATTTGAACAGTAATCTTTGCATTAAACGATCATATTATGAATATTCCATCCGCGTTACAGCATGTCAGTGAACATGGCACGTCACAAGTGAGCACCTATGCTCAGCAGCAGAGCAAAGTCATTTTAGAAATTGCCGATATCCAAAAAGCTTATCAAGACAAGCAAGTCTTGACCCACATTAATCTTGATTTAAAAGCCGGAGAGTTGATTAGCTTTTTAGGACCATCAGGCTGCGGCAAGACCACACTATTGCGTATTATTGCCGGCCTTGAACAACCCGATTATGGCAAGGTGATTAAAAAAGGACAGGATATTACCCGTCTGAAAGCTGCTAAACGTCAATGTGGTGTGGTATTTCAAAATTATGCACTGTTTCCTAATCTGAGTATTGCAGAGAATATTGCTTTTGGCTTAAGCGATCAAAAATGGTCAAAAGTTGAAAAATCGCAACGTGTCACCGAATTGTTAAATTTGATCGAGTTGCCTGAGATTGCTGCGCGCTACCCTTATCAATTGTCCGGTGGCCAACAACAACGTGTGGCATTGGCACGTGCTTTAGCCGCCAAACCCGATCTTTTATTATTGGATGAACCGTTATCGGCACTTGATGCGGTGGTACGTGTCAAGCTGCGCCAAAATATTCGTTTAATTCAGCGCCAACTGAGCATTCCGACCATTTTAGTGACCCACGATCAAGAAGAAGCGTTAAGTATTTCTGATCGTATTGCCGTGATGTATGGCGGAAAAATCGAGCAATTAGATACCCCACATAATATTTACTATGCACCGCAAACCCGCTTTGTGGCTGCATTTATTGGCAATATGAATTTCCTCAGTGGCGATGTCTGTGCCAATCAAGCCCTGATGCTGCATGCTGGTGAAGCAGTGTTAAACCATCCACATCGTCTACCAACAGGTACTGCGTTTGAAATCGGCTTCCGACCTGAAAATGCGGTATTAAGTGCAGCATGTCCAGTGGATGTACAAGGTGTCGTGATGAAGGTACGTCCTATGCATACCGAATTTTTAGGTGCAAAAAAACGTATTTTCTGTCAGATGTTGGCTAAAAATGGTCAAGCTATTGATCTACAAGTGGATATTGAGCATCAAAATACGTTGCAGTTAAATGATGAAATGTGGCTAAGCGTCGCGTCGCAGCATGTATATCTTTTTGATGAAGCGGGGCGTGTCAGATGTTAAATTCAAGCACCGCCGCTGCCATTTTAAAAAGTGGAACCTATAAACGTAATCCTACTTCATTACGTGCCAACGTCGTACTCGGCACAGTGGCGACATTTTTTAGCCTGTGCTTACTGGTGCCTTTGGTTTTACTCTTTCGAAGCGCTTTTTTAGATGCAAATGCCAATTTTGTAGGCTGGGATAATTTTAGCACTTACTTTGCCAATCCTGCGTTGATGTCATCCATTGGTCACTCTGTATGGATTGCAGTTTTAGCAATTTTGATTACTGTACCTGTGGCAGGGCTTTATGCCTTTGCCATCAACAATACGCAAATGCCGGGCAAAGCATGGTTTAAAGCGATGGCTTTTTTACCCATCTTAGCACCCTCAATTTTACCGGCTTTGGCCTTGGTGTATTTATTTGGTCAACAAGGGGTATTTAAAGATGTGTTAGGCGACATCAGTATTTATGGCCCAATTGGTATTTTAATCAGTTATTGCTTTTGGTTATTTCCGGCCATCTTTATTTTGATGTTAGGTGCATTTCGTCAAGTCGATCGCCGCCTGATTGAGGCCTCGCAAACTTTGGGTAAAAACAGCCTACAAACGCATTGGCATGTGACACGTCCTGCGATTCAATATGGACTGATTAGCGCAAGTTTAGTTGCGTTTACCTATGTGGTCACTGACTTTGGTATCCCAAAGGTGATTGGTGGCTCATTTAATATGATGGCATTGGATGTCTATAAACAAATTATTGGCCAACAAAATATTAACATGGGTGCAGTCATCTCTATTTTATTGCTGTGTCCTGCGTTATTTGCTTTTTTGATTGATCGTTACCAAGCCCGTCGTCAACAACGTCGTCAGCAAAACATGGCTGAGCCGTATCAGATGCCAGCGCATCCGATTTTGGATAAATGTTTATTGGGCTTTTGTAGCGTAGTTGCCGGCAGCATTGTCTTAATTTTAGTGACTGCGATCTTAGCTTCTTTAATTCGCTACTGGCCGTACGATTTATCTTTGACCTTAAATCACTATCGTTTTGAATATGTTAACGGTGGTTGGAACAGCTATTGGAACTCGTTACAACTGGCATTTTGGACCAGCGTAGTCGGTACAGCTTTAATTTTTACTACCGTATGGGCACTTGAACGCCTCAATACCTCAAACCAGTTAAAGCAGTATGTGCGTATGTTGGCTTTATTGCCGCTGGCTATTCCGGGCTTGGTGTTAGGTATCGCGTATATTCTATTTTTTAACCATCCAGCCAATCCGTTAGCGATGCTATATGGCACGATGACTTTGCTGGTGATCTCCACCTTAATGCATTACTACACGGTACCGCATTTAACCTTAACGCAAAGTATGCAACAGATTCCGCAGCAACTTGATCATGCTGCACAGACCTTAGGTGTATCGCGTTTTAAATTGTTATCTAAAGTTTACATTCCGATCATGGTGCCTGCTTTGGGTGAGGTGTGGGTCTATCTGTTTGTGAATGCCATGACCACGGTATCGGCAGCCATTTTCTTATATTCACCAGAAACTAGTTTAGCGGCTGTTGATATTTTAAATATGGATGATGCAGGAGACACCGTTTCTGCTGTGGCCTTAAGTGTGGTGATTTTATTGACATCGTGTGTGGTGAAGTTCTTGCACTGGGCATTAAGTCAGCGTTATCTCAAGCGTACCGAGCGTTGGCGTCAACATCATTCTGCATAAAAAAACCAAGATTTTTATATCGATTTATTGAAGTTAGAAAACATGATCATGACCGATTTACACATTGTCGGCGGGGGGATTTTAGGCCTTTCTGCTGCCATTCAAGCCAAACAACAGGGTTTAAGCATCAAGCTGTTTGAAAAAGATGCCGTTCCAGTGGGTGCAACACGCCGTAATTTTGGCATCTTGGGCAGTGCAACTTTAAGTCGTCCTGATGATTGTTGGCATATTTATGCCAAAGATAGTTTGGAATTTTACCAAAGCGTTCAAAAGGAAATGGAGATTTCCTTTTCCAAACGTACCGGATTGTATTTGGCCACGACGCCTTTGCAAGCCAAGGTTTTAGATGAGTTCGAGCAACACGCTGCAGCCTATAACATTCACGCTCAATATTTAGATGCTGAAACCTTGTTAGCGCGTTACCCCTATTTAAATGCAGAAGCAGCATTACAGGGTGCTTTAACTTTAGACGATGAATACAGTTTAGAACCTGACCAAGCTGCTTCACGTCTTATGGCGTATGCTCAACAGATTGGGGTAGAGGTTTACACAAATGCATGTGTGGTTAAAGCAAATGCACATGATGGCCTTACTCAGATTCAATTGGCAACAGGTGAGTGTTTGACTGCGAAAAAGTTAATGATTTGTCATGGCGCAACCACAGATATTCTCTATCCGCAGACATTACAGCAATTGGGTGTGCAACGCTGCCATTTAAATATGGCGCTTACCGAAGCATTGCCGTATCAACTGAATGCTTCGATTTACTCAGGCTTATCGATTGCACGTTATCCAGGATTTTCGATTTGTCCAAGCTATGCAGACTTATTGGCTGAGCCACAAGATGAGATCGTCAAACGCTACGGTATTCATGTGCTACTCAAACAAAATCATCTTGGACAAATCATTGTCGGCGATACGCATGAATATACCGCTTTAAACGAAGCCGAATTGTTTGAGCAACAAGAACAGACCTATCAATTTATTCAGCGTTATTGCGCTGAGCAACTTGGCTTTGACTTGCCACCTTTAAGCAAGCGTTGGCAAGGCCAGTATTTATCCCATCCTGAACAGTCGGCATGTTTCTTAGAAGTTGAGTCGAATGTGTATTTGGCCAATGCAATTGCAGGTAAAGGCATGACCACAGGGCCAGGTTGGATCAAACACCAATTACAACAGCATATTTTTTAATTGAGGAAGAAATTATCATGAATGCCAAAATTGAACTCGACAATCCTTACTTATTACTTACCCCAGGTCCTTTATCCACTTCAAAAGGTGTACGCCAAGCGATGCAACGTGATTGGTGTACATGGGATCAAGAATACAATCAATTAGTGCAAGATATTCGTCAACGTCTTGTGGCGCTTGCGACAACACAAGTAGATGACTATAGCGCAGTCTTAATGCAAGGTAGTGGCAGTTTTTCAGTCGAAGCCGTATTGGGGACGTGTGTACCTGAAGCAGGCAAAATCTTAATTATTAACAATGGTGCTTATGGCGCACGTATGGTGCAAATGGCCAAGCGCTTAAAACTCAATGTAGTCGAGTTGGCTTATCCTGAAACCCAAGTGCCTGAGCTCGACGAAATTGCGCAAGTGTTATCTGATACGCAGATTACGCATGTGGCATGTGTACATTGTGAAACCACGACAGGCATGCTCAATCCAATTGAAGAGATTGGTGCGTTAGTCAAAGCGCACAATAAAGTCTGGATTGTCGATGGCATGAGTTCATTTGGTGGTGTTCCACTGGATGTGGCCGAATGTAAGATTGATTTTTTAATTTCCAGTGCCAATAAGTGTATTCAAGGCGTTCCAGGTTTTGGCTTTGTGATTGCCAAACGTCAAGAATTGGAACAATGTCAGGGCCAAGCACGTTCAGTCAGCCTTGATCTGTATGATCAGTGGTTTACCATGGAACAACAACAAGGTAAGTGGCGCTTTACTTCACCGACGCATGTGGTGCATGCATTTCATCATGCGTTATTAGAATTAGAACAAGAGGGTGGAGTAACTGCACGTCATCAACGTTATTTAACCAGTCAGAAAACTTTAGCCCAAGGTATGCAAGCATTAGGCTTTAACTGTGTGATTGCACAAAACCAATATCAATCGCCAATTATTACCACCTTTTTATACCCTGAAGATGATTTTAGTTTTCAGGCATTTTATCAGCATCTTAAAAGCACAGGCTTTGTGATTTATCCAGGAAAAATTAGCGATTTAGCCTGCTTCCGTATTGGCAATATTGGCGAAGTTTATCTTGAGGATATTGAACGCCTATTACAAGCCGTTGCACGCTATCGTGCCAATGTTTAAGCCTTATATTCCTAATATCCCTATTGAATGAAAAAGAGAAACAGCATGAATACATCAGTAATTAAAGCCATCGTTTTTGATTGGGCAGGTACCACCGTAGATTTTGGTTCTTGTGCACCTATTTTAGCATTTCAACGTTTGTTTTTAGATCAAGGTGTTGAAATTGAAGTGAGTGAAGCACGTGCACCGATGGGATTGGAAAAACGTGACCATATTGCTGCATTATTAAACATGCCGCGTATTGCTGCGGCATGGCAAGCAGTGCATGGACAGGCTGCGACAGAGGCAGATATTGATCGTTTGTATCAAGATTTTATCCCTTATCAACTCAAAGCCATTCCACAATGTTCCGATTTAATTCCGGGTGCAGTGGAGACTTTTCAATATTTACGTGCGCGTGACATCAAAATTGGCAGTAATACCGGTTATGCCAGCATGATGATGCCTGAGCTGATTGAAAAAGCAGCACAACAAGGTTATGTACCGGATTGTATTGTAACGGCAACGGATGTTACCCGTGGCCGTCCATATCCAGATATGTTATGGAAAAACCTCATGCAATTGGGTGTGGCAGATATTAAAAGCGTGGTAAAAGTGGATGACACGGTGGTGGGCATTGAGGAAGGCTTAAATGCAGGCTGTTGGACAGTAGGTTTAGCGGTTAGTGGCAATGAAGTAGGTATGTCATACCCAGAATGGCAAAATCTGAGCAATGAAGAACAAGCGGCCTTAAAAGCCAAAGCCTATAGCAAAATGCAAGCCGGCGGCGCACATTACGTGATTGATACGATTGCTGATTTACCTGCTGTACTTGAGCAAATTGAACAGCGTTTAAAGCAAGGCGATAAACCTTAAGCGCGTTTTAAAAGATATTGAGTGTGTATAAGCACTTAATATCTCTTGGTGTCAGACAAAATGAGCTATGGAAAATAGCTCATTTTTATACTCTACAGTCGAATTGAAACCTCTATAAGTCATGCAGATTATTGATCGCATCTCCACCACAGATGCTTGCATTTTTCGGTATTTCTAAACCATCTATGCGATGGCAAACGTGGCATTGTCAAAGATGCGGCCTTATCGGTACTTCTAAACCATCTAGGCGATGGCAAACAAAGCGGCGGAACATTTAGTCAAGGAATTATTCTTCTAAACCATCTAGGCGATGGCAAACAAAGCGGCGGAACATTTAGTCAAGGAATTATTCTTCTAAACCATCTAGGCGATGGCAAACTCGTCGATTTTATAACCACAATCTTTTCTTGTCTTCTAAACCATCTAGGCGATGGCAAACTTGTTGGGCGAAAAAGAAAATTCTCTCACAGGCTTCTAAACCATCTAGGCGATGGCAAACTACATCAATGATGAAATAGTTCAAGTGTCTAACTTCTAAACCATCTAGGCGATGGCAAACTAACTTCTTGCGCTGTATGCGGCTTGATTGCTCTTCTAAACCATCTAGGCGATGGCAAACGGTCGTAACGTTATGCCAGTGTTTGCTGGATACTTCTAAACCATCTAGGCGATGGCAAACCATTGAGCAATCCCCAAGATCTGTGCGCGAATCTTCTAAACCATCTAGGCGATGGCAAACTGGGGAGGGCTTGGAATGATCTTTAATTCTTTCTTCTAAACCATCTAGGCGATGGCAAACTCGATTATAGACTGTGGTCGGCCGATGCCAAGCTTCTAAACCATCTAGGCGATGGCAAACTTGAGATCTTCTCTCCAATTAGAGTATTTCTTCTTCTAAACCATCTAGGCGATGGCAAACTTACTGCATGAAATTGTAGATCGTCGTTCGCACTTCTAAACCATCTAGGCGATGGCAAACCGATGTTTCCTAATGAAGTGGAATCAAATGTTCTTCTAAACCATCTAGGCGATGGCAAACCAAAATCAATACAACCAAACTGATGCGATTTTCTTCTAAACCATCTAGGCGATGGCAAACCGTAATCCTGACTTAATGCCTGTTCACATTAACTTCTAAACCATCTAGGCGATGGCAAACTAAATGGTCTTGTGAAACTTAAGACAAATTTACTTCTAAACCATCTAGGCGATGGCAAACAACTTTGAATATTCAAAATTGGGCTAAACGATCTTCTAAACCATCTAGGCGATGGCAAACAACGTGCTGCGTATTACGCGCAATGCAGTTTCCTTCTAAACCATCTAGGCGATGGCAAACGCTAAATACATTCCCAACTTTTGGGCGCGGCTCTTCTAAACCATCTAGGCGATGGCAAACTTCCTGTGCCTGTAATTTTCCAATTTTTCGCACTTCTAAACCATCTAGGCGATGGCAAACCCGTATCGCATAACTGATAAAGTTGTATTACACTTCTAAACCATCTAGGCGATGGCAAACAGCTTGTTAGATCGTAAGTATTGTCAGCAAGACTTCTAAACCATCTAGGCGATGGCAAACCTCCAAACGAATAGCATTAACTTCACTATGACCTTCTAAACCATCTAGGCGATGGCAAACGATCAGATTATTGAAAAGCACCAGCGTGTGTTCTTCTAAACCATCTAGGCGATGGCAAACTAAACTTACAGACGCGCGGTCGAAAGGCTATTCTTCTAAACCATCTAGGCGATGGCAAACCTTTCATCACGGCCAATTTCATTGCCTAAACACTTCTAAACCATCTAGGCGATGGCAAACAATTTGTTTTTCATATTGCTTATTCCTTTGTTCTTCTAAACCATCTAGGCGATGGCAAACAAGATAGCATCAATTAATGCAGCGCCACCGAACTTCTAAACCATCTAGGCGATGGCAAACGCCTTCGGGCGGTTTTTTATTGCCTAAATTTTCTTCTAAACCATCTAGGCGATGGCAAACATCATCCGATACTAATTTACCGACACCGATAACTTCTAAACCATCTAGGCGATGGCAAACGCGAGAAACTTCCCTTTTGGGGCTTGGAACTACTTCTAAACCATCTAGGCGATGGCAAACGCAATTTGATTGATTGCATCCTTGTGAGTATCCTTCTAAACCATCTAGGCGATGGCAAACCACTTATCGAAAAAGAACTCGCTAAACGTGTACTTCTAAACCATCTAGGCGATGGCAAACATGGAGTTTACAATATTTTAGGTATGTATTTACTTCTAAACCATCTAGGCGATGGCAAACCTATATGCACTTTGCATGTTGGTATCAAAGATCTTCTAAACCATCTAGGCGATGGCAAACTTAAAGTTAAAAATTAAATCTGACTTTTACTACTTCTAAACCATCTAGGCGATGGCAAACTCGTACTGTATCACGTCGATCTGTATTTGAATCTTCTAAACCATCTAGGCGATGGCAAACCTGTGAGCTTACCATCACTTATACCTGAAATACTTCTAAACCATCTAGGCGATGGCAAACTTAGATGATGCGCATAGTCGTGCATTTACCGTCTTCTAAACCATCTAGGCGATGGCAAACGAGTGGCCAATAACAGGTACACTTTGGTCAGACTTCTAAACCATCTAGGCGATGGCAAACTTTTAGATAGTGCAAGCCGTGGTTTGCAGTTGCTTCTAAACCATCTAGGCGATGGCAAACAGCGCGTAGTAACATTCGCAATCTTTATGATCCTTCTAAACCATCTAGGCGATGGCAAACTGTGTTAAAGCTCGGTGATGCTCATGCTTGGCCTTCTAAACCATCTAGGCGATGGCAAACAGATTTACTTATACTTATGTATCTGGGGGCACCTTCTAAACCATCTAGGCGATGGCAAACGCATTCACGGCGTTTTTAGTGGCCTGTTGAGTCTTCTAAACCATCTAGGCGATGGCAAACAAATGTTACCTGGTAAAACCATTGCATTTGGTCTTCTAAACCATCTAGGCGATGGCAAACGTGATGCCACGGGTGAAATTAACTACGCATCACTTCTAAACCATCTAGGCGATGGCAAACGGTGAGGATGTAGCTCAGTTTTGTATCTACATCTTCTAAACCATCTAGGCGATGGCAAACGATCAGAAAAGGATTGAAAGCAAGTAAAGCAGCTTCTAAACCATCTAGGCGATGGCAAACATATCATTTGCCTGTGCAAACTCAATCGGTGTCTTCTAAACCATCTAGGCGATGGCAAACCCGTGGTCGAAGCGTATCCATCCCAACCTCGTCTTCTAAACCATCTAGGCGATGGCAAACATTATTTAACCCATCTTTCAAGTTATCCACAACTTCTAAACCATCTAGGCGATGGCAAACTTAAAAAACCCGGCTGTGGCGGCCGGGTTTAGCTTCTAAACCATCTAGGCGATGGCAAACATCAACATGGCCGCATCACGGGTTTCGGGATTCTTCTAAACCATCTAGGCGATGGCAAACGAATCTTGGTCCTCATTCACTTGAGAAGTAACCTTCTAAACCATCTAGGCGATGGCAAACCCGTGGTCGAAGCGTATCCATCCCAACCTCGTCTTCTAAACCATCTAGGCGATGGCAAACATTATTTAACCCATCTTTCAAGTTATCCACAACTTCTAAACCATCTAGGCGATGGCAAACTTAAAAAACCCGGCTGTGGCGGCCGGGTTTAGCTTCTAAACCATCTAGGCGATGGCAAACAAATAACCATATTTAGAAAAAAGCTCATCTATCTTCTAAACCATCTAGGCGATGGCAAACCTGACCATCAAAACGATATCTATATTGAAATACTTCTAAACCATCTAGGCGATGGCAAACTTAATGAATTGATCAAAAAAGCCCTCACTTGACTTCTAAACCATCTAGGCGATGGCAAACGCTTGAGCAAAAAGAGTTGATTCGTGCTGAATCTTCTAAACCATCTAGGCGATGGCAAACTCAGTTTAATTCTTTTATTAACTAAATTTATTCTTCTAAACCATCTAGGCGATGGCAAACAAAATTGAACAGGTTTTAGAGGGTAAATAAGTCTTCTAAACCATCTAGGCGATGGCAAACCGATTCTTGGCTGACTTGATCCAGCAGGCCAACTTCTAAACCATCTAGGCGATGGCAAACAGTCTAAAACATCAAAGCAGCTTGGGATTTTTCTTCTAAACCATCTAGGCGATGGCAAACTTGCTAATCACGGAGCAGGGGGGGACTTTAATCTTCTAAACCATCTAGGCGATGGCAAACGGTCTAACAATTCTTTTTTGTTGGTTGTTGTTCTTCTAAACCATCTAGGCGATGGCAAACTTGACCAACGACCAAAAACAATTGAAGAACTTCTTCTAAACCATCTAGGCGATGGCAAACCCCTACAGCAAATATTAAAAACCTTCGATTGACTTCTAAACCATCTAGGCGATGGCAAACACAAAATCAACAACCAAAGGAATATATATATTCTTCTAAACCATCTAGGCGATGGCAAACTTTTGATTCCTACTTTTGCCTTACAATTAACACTTCTAAACCATCTAGGCGATGGCAAACCTTTATCGCCTTGATGCTTAATAATTGATGGACTTCTAAACCATCTAGGCGATGGCAAACTAAGATATTTTTCTTGTTGCTCTAAGGAAAGACTTCTAAACCATCTAGGCGATGGCAAACTAAATTATAAACTGCTTATTTTTTCTTAACTACTTCTAAACCATCTAGGCGATGGCAAACCAGATGCAACTGTGTATAAAGCTTAGACCAAACTTCTAAACCATCTAGGCGATGGCAAACAAAATGGTCGGCTCATGGCTATAGATCAACAGCTTCTAAACCATCTAGGCGATGGCAAACAAAACATAGATACTGAAACAGGCATCTTATTACTTCTAAACCATCTAGGCGATGGCAAACTTTGTTGTTGTGGTGCTTTGGCATAATTAAAACTTCTAAACCATCTAGGCGATGGCAAACGAAAATTTTAATCCTGATATTGAATGCAGAAACTTCTAAACCATCTAGGCGATGGCAAACCACCCCCCAATGACCCTATCAACGCGTTGATACTTCTAAACCATCTAGGCGATGGCAAACTGACACAATCAATATACTGAGAAACATGCTTACTTCTAAACCATCTAGGCGATGGCAAACTTCTTTGCAATACCTATAGCAATTTTTGCTTTCTTCTAAACCATCTAGGCGATGGCAAACCCTGTTGGTTATCTTTGTAAGTATACAAGTAACTTCTAAACCATCTAGGCGATGGCAAACTTTTATATGTTTTATTTACAGGTTTTTTTACACTTCTAAACCATCTAGGCGATGGCAAACTCAAAATACGAGAATTATGATCGAAATGCCAACTTCTAAACCATCTAGGCGATGGCAAACGCATATAGTCCGCGACTTCAGAAAAGCATAGACTTCTAAACCATCTAGGCGATGGCAAACTTACTACGGCTAGACCCAGATCTGACGTTTAACTTCTAAACCATCTAGGCGATGGCAAACAAATATTTGATATGTTTTTAGGTCATTTGATACTTCTAAACCATCTAGGCGATGGCAAACAAATAGCAAAATCATCATCACATGCAGCGGATCTTCTAAACCATCTAGGCGATGGCAAACCTCATTATCATGTGATGTGGTGGATTCCCAAACTTCTAAACCATCTAGGCGATGGCAAACTAGAACAAACACAACAACAAGTTCAAACTACTCTTCTAAACCATCTAGGCGATGGCAAACTGAGCCTTGTCTATCAGTATTGGGCGCAGTTACTTCTAAACCATCTAGGCGATGGCAAACTTCAAGTCCAGTTATAACTTATAGTTGATCGACTTCTAAACCATCTAGGCGATGGCAAACTTTATATTACAACATGTGATATAGAATCTTTGCTTCTAAACCATCTAGGCGATGGCAAACAAATACTTTTAATTTTTACATCAATCATAGGACTTCTAAACCATCTAGGCGATGGCAAACTCTGCACATGGTTTCGCTTACCATGCAGACAACTTCTAAACCATCTAGGCGATGGCAAACTTCACCATCTGCTGATACAGATTTTTTATCTACTTCTAAACCATCTAGGCGATGGCAAACTGTTATGAAAATTTGGGAATGCGCTCCCTCTTCTTCTAAACCATCTAGGCGATGGCAAACGTTTAGAAGCTGTTAAGGATGTTATGCTTAATCTTCTAAACCATCTAGGCGATGGCAAACTTGAGCAATTGCTTTTATATGTTTTATTTGAACTTCTAAACCATCTAGGCGATGGCAAACCACTGCAATTGGTCTTGTACTTGTTGTAGCGTCTTCTAAACCATCTAGGCGATGGCAAACACAAGACCCGCACCCATTTCGTCATACAGTTTCTTCTAAACCATCTAGGCGATGGCAAACAAAACTTAAAGACATCTTGGACGATCTATATTCTTCTAAACCATCTAGGCGATGGCAAACGGCAAAACTCAGTTTATGATCTCAAAAATATTCTTCTAAACCATCTAGGCGATGGCAAACTTCACCATCTGCTGATACAGATTTTTTATCTACTTCTAAACCATCTAGGCGATGGCAAACTGTTATGAAAATTTGGGAATGCGCTCCCTCTTCTTCTAAACCATCTAGGCGATGGCAAACGTTTAGAAGCTGTTAAGGATGTTATGCTTAATCTTCTAAACCATCTAGGCGATGGCAAACTTGAGCAATTGCTTTTATATGTTTTATTTGAACTTCTAAACCATCTAGGCGATGGCAAACCACTGCAATTGGTCTTGTACTTGTTGTAGCGTCTTCTAAACCATCTAGGCGATGGCAAACACAAGACCCGCACCCATTTCGTCATACAGTTTCTTCTAAACCATCTAGGCGATGGCAAACAAAACTTAAAGACATCTTGGACGATCTATATTCTTCTAAACCATCTAGGCGATGGCAAACGGCAAAACTCAGTTTATGATCTCAAAAATATTCTTCTAAACCATCTAGGCGATGGCAAACTAAATATTGATGCTGATCAAGTCAATCTTTCACTTCTAAACCATCTAGGCGATGGCAAACTTAGCTTTTTGGCTTACTCTCGCAACCGTTTGCTTCTAAACCATCTAGGCGATGGCAAACAATTCCTGATGCTATTACAGAGAGGGGAACCACTTCTAAACCATCTAGGCGATGGCAAACTACCATCCACTGCTTCTTGATTTAACTGTATACTTCTAAACGGCTTTGTTGCACAAACCTATCTGTAAAGGCTTTTTCAGCGATATAATTTCCAAATGAAGAAGCCTACACACAAAAT